>NZ_VSWF01000005.1:0-147618 GCF_009668305.1 Comamonas sp. CAH-2 | reverse complement strand
AGGCGGCGCTGTACAGCCACCGTTCTTCGGTGCTGCACGCCTATGGCGCGGCGCTGCCCGATGTGATGGGGCTGTCCTCGCGCGATGCCGTGCTGCCCGGCAGCCAGCCCTATGCCAGCGTCTACAGCGGCCACCAGTTCGGCGTGTGGGCCGGGCAGCTGGGCGATGGCCGTGCCCTGCACCTGGGCGAGACCGCCGCGGGCTGGGAGCTGCAGCTCAAGGGCGCAGGCCGCACCCCGTATTCGCGCGGCGGCGATGGCCGGGCCGTGCTGCGTTCGTCCATCCGCGAGTTCCTGTGCAGTGAAGCCATGCACGCCCTGGGCATTCCCACCACGCGCGCGCTGTGCCTGACCGCCTCGCCCGCCCCGGTGCACCGCGAGACCATGGAAACCGCCGCCGTGGTCACGCGGGCCGCGCCCAGCTTCATCCGCTTTGGCCATTTCGAGCACTTTGCCGCCCGCGACATGCAGACCGAGCTGCGCGCCCTGGCCGACTATGTGATCGACCGCTACGACCCCGATTGCCGCCAGGGCTGGTCCGGCCAGGATGCCGAGGGCAATACCCTGCACGGCAACGCCTATGCGGCCCTGCTGCATGTGATTGGCCAGCGCACGGCGACCCTGCTGGCGCACTGGCAGGCCGTGGGCTTTTGCCACGGCGTGATGAACACCGACAACATGAGCGTGCTGGGCCTGACCATCGACTACGGCCCCTTCCAGTTCCTGGACGGCTTCGACCCCGGCCACATCTGCAACCACAGCGACCACCAGGGGCGCTACGCCTTCAACAAGCAGCCCCAGATCGCCTACTGGAACCTGTTCTGCCTGGGCCAGGCCCTGCTGCCGCTGATCGAGGACCAGGACGTGACCGTGGCGGCGCTGGAAGCCTACCGCCCGGCGTTCAGCCAGGCCTTCCGCACCCTGGTGTGCCGCAAGCTGGGCCTGCCCGGTGCCGAACTGCAGCACGAAGAGGCCGCCACCGCCACCATCGGCCAGCTGCTGGAATTGCTGGCGGCCCAGCGCGTGGACCACAGCATCTTCTGGCGGCGCCTGTCGCTGTCGGCCCAGGACGGTGACCCCGAGCGCACGCGCGAGCTGTTCCTGGACACCGAGGCCTTCGACCGCTGGTTGCTCACCTATCAAGAGCTGTCCACGCAGATGGGACAAGCGCCAGACGCCGATTTGATGCTGCACACCAACCCCGCCTTCGTGCTGCGCAACCATGTGGGCGAGCTGGCCATTCGCGCCGCGCAGCAAGGCGACTTCAGCGTGGTGCAATCCTTGCACCAGGTGCTGCGCACCCCGTTTGACGACCACCCGGCGCACCGCGCCTGGGCCGATTTCCCGCCCGACTGGGCGTCCTCCATCGCCATCAGCTGCTCCTCATGACCTACCCCATCCAGAAAACCGACGCCGAATGGCTGGACACCCTGCGTGCCAAGGGGGCCGAGCCCGTGGCCTACCAGGTCACACGCCACGCCGCCACGGAGCGTCCCTTCACCGGCCGCTACGAACAGCACTGGGCCGATGGCAGCTACCACTGCATCTGCTGCGGCGCCAAGCTGTTCGATGCGGACACCAAGTTCGACGCCGGCTGCGGCTGGCCGAGCTTCCACCAGACCATCCCCGGCGCCATCATCGAGATCGTGGACCACAGCCACCACATGGTGCGCACCGAAACCGTGTGCAGCCAGTGCGGCGCCCACCTGGGCCATGTGTTTGAGGATGGTCCCCAGCCGACCGGTCTGCGCTACTGCATGAACTCGGCCTCGCTGCAGTTCCAGGAACCCGAGGCCTGAAGGCGTGCGCCCCTGCGGAGCCAGCCAGCCCCGGGCGCCTTCGGTCTTGCCCGGCGACCGGCGCGCGCTCGGCGCGTGAAACCCTTGGACTTGCCGGATTTGTGTGCCTGCCAGCCCCCGGGGCTATGGCATGCTTGGCATCTTTTCGCATGACCCCGGGCCCTGCGGCGCCCGAATGCTTTTCATGAAACTGCTGATCGACTTTTTCCCCATCATTTTGTTTTTCGCGGCCTTCAAGGTCTGGGGCATCTACGCCGCCACGGCAGTGGCCATCGTGGCCACCATCGCGCAGATCGCCTACCTGCGCATCAAGACGGGCAAGGTCGAGACCATGCAATGGCTGAGCCTGGGAGTCATCGTGCTGTTCGGCGGCGCCACCCTGATCGCCCACGATGAGAATTTCATCAAGTGGAAGCCCACCGTGCTGTACTGGCTGATGGGCGGTGCCCTGCTGGTGGGCCTGGTGCTGTTTAAGAAGAACTTCCTCAAGAGCCTGATGGGCGCGCAGCTGCAACTGCCCGAGTCGGTTTGGACCACGCTGAATTGGGCCTGGACCGGCTTCTTCGCCGTCATGGGCGTGCTCAACCTGTGGGTGGCCTACAACTTTGACACCGACACCTGGGTCAATTTCAAGATGTTCGGCGGCATGGGTTTGATGCTGGTGTTCATCGTGGGCCAGGCCTTCTACCTGGGTCGCTACCTCAAGGACGGCGAACAGGCTCCCTCGCAGGAGCGTGGCCATGAGTGAGGGCATTACCGCCGCCGCTATCGAGCAGGTGCTGCGCGCCAAACTGGCGCCCACCCAGCTCGAAGTCATCGATGAAAGCGGTGCCCACGCCGGCCACGCCGGCGCCAACGGCACGGGTTTTGGCACCCACTTTCGCGTACGCATTGCCTCACCATTATTTGAAGGCAAGAGCCGCGTGGCACGCCACCGTGTTGTGTATGATTCCTTGCAGCATTTCATCGACCAAGGCCTTCATGCTTTAGCCATCGAAGTGCTTTGACGAACCCCATTGCTAGAAACGCCAACGGTCGTTGGCGGCAATCACCTACTCTTACCTCTTTGTTGGATTTCCGCATGAAAAAACAGCTTTTGCCCAGCCTCGTGGCTGTCGCCGTGTTGGGCACTGCCGCCCTTTCGGCTTCTGCGCAAAACTTGGCCATCGTCAATGGCAAGCCCGTGCCTCTGGAGCGCGTGAAGGTGCTCAAGCAGCAGATCGAGCGCTCGGGACGCCAGGTGCCTGCAGAGATGGAGGCCCAGATCAAGGAAGAAGTGATTGCCCGTGAAATCTTCCTGCAGGAAGCCACCAAGCGCGGCCTGGATGCCACGCCCGAATACAAGCAGCAGATGGACCTGGCCCGCCAGACCATCCTGATCCGCGAGCTGTTCGTGGACTATCAGAAGAAGAACCCCGTGACCGACGCCGAGATCAAGGCCGAGTACGACAAGTTCGTGGCGGCCAACGCCGGCAAGGAATACCGCGCCAGCCACATCCTGGTGGAATCCGAGGACCGCGCCAAGGCCATCATTGCCGAAGTCAAGGCCGGCAAGAAGTTCGAAGACATCGCCAAGAAGGAGTCCAAGGACCCCGGATCGGGAGCCCAAGGCGGCGACCTGGGCTGGGCCAGCCCCGCGAACTATGTGCCCGAGTTCACCGAAGCCATGGTCAAGCTGCAAAAGGGTGGCCTGACCGATGCGCCCGTGAAGAGCCAGTTTGGCTGGCACATCATCCGCGTGGACGACCTGCGCGACGCCCAGCTGCCTTCGCTGGACGACATCAAGCCCCAGATCGCCGAGCAGCTGGAACAGCAAAAGATGATGCAGTTCCAGGAATCCCTGCGCGCCAAGGCCAAGGTGCAATAAGCCCCGCGCCCACAGGCCAGTAAAAAGCGACCCATCGGGTCGCTTTTTTCATGGCCGCCGGGCCTGCTGACCCTGCCTGGTTGCAGGCCACCGCTCAGGCGCCGCGCGTGATCGGTACCTGCGCGTCCCGGCCGTAGGTGCCCCACTTGCCCAGCTCCCACTTGGCAATCGCGTTGCGGTGCACTTCGTCCGGGCCGTCGGCAAAGCGCAGCGTGCGCGCCGAAGCGTAGGCGTGGGCCAGGGGGAAATCCTGGCTCATGCCCCCCCCGCCATGGACCTGTATCGCCCAGTCGATCACATCGCAGGCCAGCTTGGGCGCCACCACCTTGATCATGGCGATTTCGGTGCGCGCCACCTTGTTGCCCACGGTGTCCATCATCCACGCGGCCTTGAGCGTCAGCAGGCGCGCCATGTCGATGCGACAGCGCGCTTCGGCGATGCGCTCCTGGGTCACGGTCTGCTGGGCAATCGTCTTGCCGAAGGCCACACGGCTGGAGGCGCGCTGGCACATCAACTCCAGCGCACGCTCGGCCTGACCAATCAGGCGCATGCAGTGGTGGATGCGGCCGGGGCCCAGACGACCCTGGGCGATCTCGAAGCCACGGCCTTCGCCAAGCAGGATGTTGCTGACCGGCACGCGCACGTTCTCGAAATACATTTCCATGTGGCCGTGTGGTGCATCGTCGTAGCCCAACACGCTCAACGGACGCACCACGCGCACGCCGGGGGCATCGGCCGGCACCAGCACCATGCTCTGCTGCGAGTGCTTGGGCGCATCGGGGTCTGTCTTGCCCATGGTGATGTAGATGGCGCAGCGCGGGTCGCCCGCCCCGGAGATCCACCACTTGTGGCCGTTGATGACGTACTCGTCGCCCTGGCGCTCGATGCGGGTGCAGATGTTGGTGGCATCGCTGGAGGCCACCTCGGGTTCGGTCATCGCAAAGGCGGAGCGGATTTCACCGCGCAGCAAGGGCAGCAGCCACTGATCGCGGTGCTCCTGGGTGCCGTAGCGGGCAATGGTTTCCATGTTGCCGGTGTCGGGCGCCGAGCAGTTGAAGACTTCCGATGCCCAGCCCACTCGGCCCATGATTTCGGCCAGCGGCGCGTACTCCTGGTTGGTCAGACCGGCACCGCGCACGCCGGCGATCTCGGCGCTGTCCTGGGGCAGGAACAGGTTCCACAGATCCTGGGCCTTGGCCTTGTCCTTGAGGTCTTCGATGACCTTCAGCGGGGTCCAGCGCTTGCCCGCCTGGGTGTTGGCCTCCAGCTCGTGGTGGACGGCCGCTTCGGCGGGATAGATGTGCTCGTCCATGAAGCGCAGCAACCGCGCCTGCAGTTCCTTGGTCTTGGGGGAGTAGTCGAAATCCATGGAGTGCTCCTTTTCGTTAACAGGCAAACATGGGCGTGCACTGCCCCCCGGCAGCTGCAGCCGTCTCACACACGAGGGGAAAACTGGGGTGCGGCCCCTGCGCCGCCGGGCTCAGGCGCCGTGCTTTTGCGCGTAGGACCAGGCCAGCTGCGCCATGGGCCGCGCGGTATCGCCCGCGGCCTTGGCCTGTGCGCTGGAGGCGGTCCCCGCCTCGACCCGCTTGGCAATGCCTTGCAAGATGGCCGCAATGCGGAACATGTTGTAGGCCAGGTAGAAATTCCAGTCAGCCTGCAGCTGCTGCGGCGTGGCCAGCCCGGTGCGCTCGCAGTAGCGGCGCATGTATTCGGCTTCGCTGGGAATGCCCAGGGCTGCAATGTCCAGGCCGCCAATGCCGCGCCCCAGGCTGGCCGGGATGTGCCAGGCCATGCAGTGGTAGCTGAAGTCGGCCAGGGGGTGGCCCAGCGTGGACAGCTCCCAGTCCAGCACGGCCACCACCTGCGGGGCATCGGCGGCGAACATGAGGTTGTCCATGCGGTAGTCGCCATGGACGATGGAGACCTTGCTGTCGTCCTTGGCGCTGGCCGGCATGTTCATCGGCAGCCAGGCCATCAGCTTGTCCATCTCGTCAATCGGCAGGGTGACCGAGGCCACATACTGCTTGCTCCAGCGGCCGATCTGGCGCTCGAAATAGTTGCCCGGTTTGCCGTAGTCGGCCAGGCCCTGGCGTGTCACATCGACTGTGTGCAGCGCGGCCATCACACGGTTCATCTCGTCATAGATCGCACCGCGCTGCTGCGGCGTCATGCCGGGCAGGGACTGGTCCCACAGCACGCGGCCGGCCTTGAACTCCATGATGTAGAAGGCGCGCCCGATGATGGACTCGTCCTCGCACAGGGCATACATGTGCGGCACGGGCACGTCGGTCCCGGCCAGCCCTTGCATGACCTTGAATTCACGCTCGATCGCATGCGCCGAGGGCAGGAGCTTGGCGACCGGGCCGGGCTTGGAGCGCATCACGTAGCTGCGCCCCGGTGTGACCAGTTTGTAGGTGGGATTGGATTGTCCGCCCTTGAACATCTCCACCGTGATCGGGCCTGCGAAGCCCGCCACCTGGGCGCTCATCCAGGCCTCCAGAGCCGACACATCGAACGCATGGGTGTCGGAAACTGGCTTGGTACCTACAAAATGGTCAAAGTTACTCATGGTTGTTTAAAGGTCAGTTTCCACAATGCGCAGCAGCGCATCGCGGTCGCGCACCACCAGACCCCCCGGTTCGATCCGGATGATGTCCTCGCGCTCCATGCCCTTGAGCTCCTGGTTCACGCGCTGGCGTGAAGCCCCGAGCAACTGGGCCAACTCTTCCTGCGCCAGCTGCAGGCCGATGCGCACTTCCTCGGCATGCGCCAGGCTGGGAATGCCATAGCTGCGCACCAGGTGCAGCAGTTGCTTGGCCAGCCGCGCGCGCAGCGGCAGCGTGTTCAGGTCCTCGACCAGGCCGTACAGCTGCCGGATGCGGCGCGCCGCCAGCCACAGCATGGCCTCGTAGAACTCGGTGTGCGTTGCCAGGATGCGCTTGAAGTCCGCCTTGGCCACGCACAGCAGCGTGGTCGCCCCGTGGGCATACGCGTCGTGCGTGCGGCGATCCCCGTCGAAGATCGAGGTATCGCCAAACCACAGCCCCGGCTCCACATAGGTCAGCGTAATCTGCTTGCCCGTGATGGACGTCGAGCTCACCCGCACGGCCCCCTTGGCACACGCAAACCATTCCTCCGGCACTTCGCCGCGGGCGCAGATCAAAGCACCGTCCTTGAATCGTTTGACGTAAGCGCATCGGAGTATGTCGTGCCGCAGCGAAGGTGAGAGGGATGAAAACCAGCGACCTGCATTGATCGCTTCACGTTCTTCGATAGTAAGAATCGGGTCGTCCATATCCTGTCGTTTCTGTGACTGAAAACCGGACCATTGTCGCGTCAGAGACCAGCCGCTTGGGGTCTGAAAGCGCCCCCTGGGCATGAACTTGTCCAGAAAGTGACAGTCTGGATCGCGCCCACCCCCAAAACAAAGGGTAAACCCTTAACTCTTTGATGCTCCACGCGTTTTCCAGCCCCAGGCTGTGCACCACACCACGGTCCATCGCAGGTTTTTCAACTCGGGCATTCCGCCCAGCAGAACCCTGCCGGCGCCACCCAGCCCGGTCTCGGTCACCGCCTGGCCGTGGCCCAGCACCGCGCCCACCGGGTGGGCCGCCACCATGCAAAAGCTGCATGTCCGCCCCAGCCGACATGCCGCTTTGCTCATTCATCCATAGCTGTCTGCGCAGGATTTACCTGCCTTCAACGCCGATTTGATGCAGTTTCAAGACGTGGACACCGCGCCCGCCAAGGCCACCGGCACCCGCTCGCCGCTGGCCAGGACCAGGCAGCTGGTGGGCCCCACCTGCAGCTTGGCGCCATGAAACACGTCCTCCCAGCACTCGGCCTGCTTGAAGTTCATGGTGTCGTTGATCAGTTTGCGCTCGGCGTTCAAGGCCTGCAGGTCAGCGGCGGTCAGCTCGATGCACGAAGGGTAGGCGTTGTCGTGCGCCTTCCAGTGCGCACGCCAGGCCTCAACCGGCGCGTCGCAGAGATTGGGCACGGCTGAAGTTCAGGGCATGTTCCGGCGCTCCTGGCCCCGCTGCGGTACGGCCGATGGGCGGGCCTGCGACCAGGGAAACCGCGGTTTCATGGGACAATCGCGCCCGCTGCATCGCACGGTGCGGCGCTCGCTGGGGGTGCCCTGCCGCAAGGCCGGGCTGAGAGAGTCCCTTTGAACCTGATTGAGATCATCCTCGCGCAGGGAAGCTGTTCATGCTGGTTGCTCGTCCGCAGGCTGTTGGCCCTTGTGGGCCGCGAGCCTGTCACGGCCCCTGCTTCGTAGGCTTACGGAGCATGTATGCATTCCTCGTCTTCCGCGCCCGCCAACCAGGCGCTGTCTCCCACCACACCGTCTGAACGGGTGTTCGCCCTGCACGACCATGCTGCGCTGTGGTTCAGCCTGGGCGTGGGCCTGCTGGTGATGCAGGTGGGCGCCTACCTGCTGCCCGCCCTGTCCACCCAGCAGGCCGTACTGGCGATCGTCTGCGGGTCGCTGCTGGGCGCCGGCCTGCTGGGCTGGATGGCCAAGATTGCCTGCGACACCGGGCTGTCCAGCGCCGCGCTGATGACCCACGTCTACGGCCGCCAGTTCGCCAAGCTGCCCATCCTGCTGAACCTGGTGCAACTGATCGGCTGGGGCACCTTCGAGCTGGTGGTGATGCGCGACGCCAGCGTGGCCATTGCACGCCAGGCCGGCGGCATGGCGGCCAGCCACTGGCCGGTGGTCATGACCCTGGTGTGGGGTGCCGTGATCGGGCTGCTGATCAGTGGCTCCATGCTCAAGCTGGTGCGCCAGCTGATTGCCCGCATTGCGCTGCCGCTGGTGGTGCTGTCGCTGCTGTGGCTGACCTGGCATTTTGTCGGCCTGGCCCTGGAACAGGGCTGGGAAGGCATCTGGCAACGCCCCGGCACCGGTGGCATGGGCTGGTTGCCCGCCATGGACCTGGTGGTGGCCATGCCCATCTCCTGGCTGCCGCTGGTGGCGGACTATGCACGCCATGGCCGCGATGGTCGCAGCGCCCTGCGCGGCACCTGGCTGGGCTTTGGACTGGCCAACGTGTGGTGCTACGGCCTGGGCGTGCTGATCACGCTGACCCTGCCCAGCGAGAACCTGGTCACCGCCCTGCTGCTGGCCCAGGGGGGCCTGATCGCCCTGACGCTGATCCTGATTGACGAGGTGGACAACGCCTATGGCGACACCTACTCCGGTGCCATGGCAGCCCACAGCATGGCACCCCGCTGGAGCCTGCGCCGCTGGGGCCTGGGGCTGACCGTGGCCTGCGTGCTGCTGGCCCTGGTGCTGCCCATGCACAGCATCGAACCCTTCCTGCTGATGCTCAGCTCGGTCTTCGTGCCCCTGTTTGGCGTGATCCTGGGCCGCCTGGCCTGGCAAGCGGCCGACCAGCGCCTGGCCCAGGCGCCGCAATGGCTGGCGCAGGCGCGCGGCGCACACTGGCCGGCCGTGCTGCTGTGGCTGGCGGGTGTGGGCTTCTACCACGGCGTGCCCCTGCTGGCCCCTGCCGCAGGCAGCGCGCTGCCAACACTGCTGGTGTGCTTTGTGCTGGCGCGACTGCTGCCGCGCGCGGCCCCGGCACAGTGACCCCAGGCCAGCCGCAATTTGGTCGGTTTGTCCAGACGGTTCATCGCCAAGCATGACCAGAAACACGACAGCGGTCACATTTCACGCATTTTTTTGTGAGTGGAATGCAAATTTCAGTGAAACTGCGCGGGCATGATGCAAATTCTTACAGGTACGGGGCACACGGCCCGCACCTGACCCCCCTTGATTCACAGGAGTTATTGCCGCGTGTTGTCACCACTTGCCCCCCACCTCTCCCGCCGCCTGCGCAGCAGCGGCCTTGCTGCCCTGCTGTTGACCGGTGTGCTTGCCGCCGCCCCTACCTTGGCCCAAGCACAAGAGTTTTTGAGCATCAAGGGCAATACCGTCAACATCCGCGCCAAGCCCACGACAAAGTCCGAGATTGCCTGGGAACTGATCAAAGGCTATCCCGTGCAGGTGATGGAGCGCCGTGACGACTGGATCAAGGTCAAGGACTTTGAAGGCCCGCTGGGCTGGGTGCACCAGCCCCTGACCGACAGCGTGCCCCACTACCTGATCAAGGCCGACACCGTCAACCTGCGCGCAGGCCCGGGCACCAACCACAGCGTGGTGACCAAGCTGAGCAAGTACGACATCGTCAAGACCCTGGAAAAGCGCGACGACTGGGCCAAAGTCCAAACGGCCGAGGGCCAGTCTGGCTGGATGCTGGAAAAGCTGGGATGGGGTTGGTAGTCACACACTCCTGGCAGACAGAACTTCTATAAAAAACGGCGCCCTGAGCGCCGTTTTTTTATGGAGAATCGCGGCCCTGCCAAGCCACCACCCTCAGCCCGTGAACACCAGCTGGGCCTGGGGCGCAAAGCCGTGGTTCAGGGGGCCATGGCCCCGCCCGGTGTACACCTCGGCCCCGGCGGCGATGGCCCCCAGGATGTAGCTGCGGGCGCTTTCCACCGCCGCAGGCAGCGGCAGGCCGCGCGCCAGGTAGGCGGCAATCGCCGAGGACAGGGTGCAGCCCGTGCCATGGCCGTTGTGCGTGGGTATGCGCTGCGAACCCAGCTCCTGGCGCGCGCCGTCGCGACCGGCCAGCAAGTCCACCACCCAGTCTCCCGGCAGGTGCCCGCCTTTAAGCAGCACCTGCTGCGCACCCATGTCCAGCAAGGCCTGGGCGGCGGACGCCATGTCCGCCACATCGGCAATCTTGCGGCCAATCAGCCAGCCGGCCTCATCCAGGTTGGGCGTGATCACGCTGGCCAGCGGGAACAGCTCACGCACCAGCACGGCCACGGTTTCATCGTGGATCAGCTTGTCGCCGCTGGTGGCCACCATCACCGGGTCCAGCACCACGTTCGCAATCCCGTAGCGGCGGATGGCATCGGCCACCACCTGCACGATCTCGGGCGCATGCAGCATGCCGATCTTGACGGCATCCACCCCGATGTCCTGCACCACGGCGTCGATCTGCGCCTGCAGCATCTCGGGCGGAATGCCATGGATGCCGCGCACGCCCAGCGTGTTCTGGGCGGTGATGGCGGTGATGGCCGTCATGCCGTAGCAGCCCAGGGCGCTGAAGGTCTTCAGGTCGGCCTGGATGCCGGCGCCACCGCCACTGTCCGAGCCGGCGATGGAAAGCACGCGCGCATAGCGCGGAAAACGGGGGGATGCACTGCCGTGTGGCAGGGGTTGCGTAGTCATGGCAAAAATTATGACCCAAGCCAAGGCTTGTTCACGCACTGGCGCCGCTGTTCCTGCCCTTGTGCTGTAATTGCCGCTTGCGGACGAAACAGGGGTGTCCCGCTGCCACCGGCACCGTGCCGGCGCAGTGCGCGACTGAGAAACACCCTGGGGCCCTGCGCCCCGTTACCCGATCCAGGTCATGCTGGCGTGGGGAGTTTCCACAGAGCAGCAGCCGCACGGCTGCGATGCCCGTTTTGTCCTTGGCGACACTTACCAACGGGAATTCTTCACCATGCTCGCTTTGACCACACCTTCGCACATTGCCATCCTGGGCGCCGGCCTGATGGGCCGTCTTCTGGCGCTGGAGCTGGCGCGCGAGGGGCATCGCGTCGAGGTGTTCGAAGCCAAGGGGCCCGAGGCCGATGGCGCCGCCGCGCGCGTGGCCGCCGCCATGCTGGCCCCGCTGGCCGAATCGGCCATCACCGAACCCGGCGTGGTGCGCATGGGCCAGTACGGGCTGACCCGCTGGCCCCAGCTGATCGCCCAGCTGGATGCCCCTGTGTATTTCCAGCAGAACGGCACGCTGGTGGTCTGGCACCGCCAGGATGCCGCCGATGCCCAGCGCCTGTGCGGCCTGTTCGAGAAGAACCGCCGCCTCAACCCCAGCCTGCCCGCGCTGGAGAACCTGGATGCCCAGCGCCTGCCCCAGGTCGAGCCGGCCCTGCAAGGCCGCTTCAACCAGGGCGTCTACCTGCCCGGCGAAGGCCAGCTGGACAACCGCCAGCTGCTGGCCGCGCTGGAGCAGACACTGACCCGCCTGGGCGTGGCCCTGCACTGGCACACCCCGCGCGAGACCACCGACTTCCAGCCCGGCACCAGCGGCCAGCCCGATCTGGTGCTGGACTGCCGCGGCCTGGGCGCACGCACGCAGTGGAGCGCGTTGCGCGGCATCCGCGGCGAGGTGGTGCGCGTGCACGCCTCCGAGGTGACGCTGCAGCGCCCCACGCGCCTGGTGCACCCGCGCTACCCGCTGTACATCGCGCCCAAGCAGGACCACATCTTCGTCATCGGCGCGACCGAGATCGAATCCGACGACATGGGCCCGGCCAGCCTGCGCTCGGTGATGGAGCTGCTCAGCGCGCTCTACACCGTGCACTCCGGCTTTGCGGAAGCCCGCATCCTGGAAATTGCCACCCAGTGCCGCCCCACCCTGCCGGACAACCTGCCCGCCCTGCGCTGGCTGGACGAGCGCGTGCTGCAGGTCAACGGCCTGTACCGCCACGGCTACATGATCTCCCCCGCCATGCTGGACGCCACGCTGCAGCTGCTGCGCACGGGCAGCGCGGCGCTGGCCGAGGACTTTGACGTGGCCGTGCACGCCCCCATGCTCGCCTGAGCACCGCGCTTCGCCGACAATACGGGCCTTTTGCTTATGAACATCACCATCAACCAGCAGGCAGTGCAACTGCCCGACCCGGCCAATGTGGCCGACGCCGTGGCCCACTGGCAGGCCCAGCCACCGTTTGCGGTGGCGGTGAATGCCGAGTTCGTGCCCAAATCGCTGTACGCCACGCGCCAGCTGGCCGAGGGCGACCGCCTGGAAATCATCGCCCCCGTGACGGGCGGCTGAGGTCCCGGGACACTGCTTCTTCATAAAATCAGCCGCTAGCGCTTGTCTATCAAGCGCTGGCAGCTATCAAAATTTCGCCATGAGCACACCTACCCCCGCCGCAGACAGCCTGGTGCTGTACGGCCAGACCTTCCAAAGTCGATTGCTGCTGGGCACATCGCGCTACCCCTCGCCCGCCGTGCTGGAAGCGGCCGTGGCCCGTGCCAAGCCCGCCATGGTCACCGCCTCGCTGCGCCGCCAGGGCAGCAACGCCGCCGAAACCGGCGCCAGCTTCTGGGAGCTGCTGCGCCAGTTGAACGTGCCCGTGCTGCCCAACACCGCCGGCTGCATGACCATCCAGGAAGCCGTGACCACGGCCCAGATGGCGCGCGAGGTGTTCGACACCCGCTGGATCAAGCTGGAGCTGATCGGTGACGACTACACCCTGCAGCCCGACACGCTGAACCTGGTGGAGGCCGCGTCCCTCCTGATCAAGGACGGCTTCCAGGTGCTGCCCTACTGCACCGAGGACCTGGTGCTGTGCCAGCGCCTGGTCGACGTGGGCTGCCAGGCCGTCATGCCCTGGGCCGCCCCCATCGGCACCGGCCGCGGCCCCGCCAACCCCTACGCCATGCAGGTGCTGCGCGAGCGCCTGGACGTACCCCTGATCGTCGATGCCGGCCTGGGCCGCCCCAGCCACGCCTGCCAGGTCATGGAGTGGGGTTTTGACGGCGTGCTGCTGAACACCGCCGTGGCCCTGTCCGAAGACCCAGTGCGCATGGCCGGCGCCTTTGCCGACGCCACCCAGGCCGGTCGTGACGGCTACCTGGCCGGCGCCATGGCCGAGCAGACTGCGGCCCAGCCCAGCACCCCCGTCCTGGGCACACCGTTCTGGCACCATGACTGAGTTGCACATCCCCGCCATGGCCCAGGCCATCGTGGCCGCCCACAGCGCCACCTTCGCCCCCTACGAACAGCGCCTGCCGCCCCAGCCCACGCCGGCAGCCACCCGCCAGGACCCCGCCTATCTGGCAGCGCTGCAGGCCTGCAGCGCCCTGGGCTTCATCGCCATCGACGCCGAATGCCTGGCCCAGGCCTGGCAGCGGCAGAGCGTGCGCACCAGCGGCTTTGACGCCCGCTGCTGGCCCAGCGATCCGCAGGACTTCGGCCTGGCCGGGGCCGATCCGCAACTCGCCTTCCCGCCCTGCCCGCGCGCGCTGGGGCTGTATGGCGTGCTGCCCACGGCCGAGTGGGTGGGCCGCATGGCCCGCGCCGGCGTGCCCACGGTGCAATTGCGCTTCAAGAGCGATGACCAGGCGGCCATCCGCCGCGAAGTGCAGGCCGCCGTGCAGGCCGTGCAAGGCACCGGCGCGCGCCTGTTCATCAACGACCACTGGCAGGCCGCCATCGATGCCGGCGCCTACGGCATCCACGTCGGCCAGGAAGACCTGGACGCCCTGGAAGGCGCACAGCTGGACGCCATCCGCGCCAGCGGCCTGCGCCTGGGCGTCAGCACCCACGGCTATGCGGAGATGGTGCGCGCCCATGCCGTGCAACCCAGCTACATCGCCCTGGGTGCCGTGTTTCCCACCACGCTTAAGAAAATGGCCACGGCCCCGCAAGGCGTGGCCCGCCTGCAGGCCTATGTGCGCCTGATGCAGCAATACCCATTGGTGGCCATCGGCGGCATCGCGGCCGAGCAGTTCCCGGCCATCCTGGCCACCGGCGTGGGCTCCATCGCCGTGGTGCGCGCCCTGGTGAATGCCCCCGACCCTGATGCGGCCGCGCAACAGTTGCTGGCATTGATACCAGTGTCATAAGCCATTCATCCGGCGATACACTCGCGCACCCGCTCACTTCCTGCACACTGGCACAGCTTGTGCTTTGTATACAAAAGCAGCACTCAGGTGTGCACCACGCACCTGAAGTGGGCAATCGGCTGACCGCTTTTTAATTCGACCTTTTGAGGGAGTTCCTCCGTGAAAAAATCTCTGATCGCTTTTGGTGCCGCTCTGGCCTGCATGGGCGCTGCCCAGGCACAAAGCAATGTGCAACTGTCCGGCCTGGTGGACATGTACGCCGGCTCCATGAAGACCGCCGGCAAAGAACGCACCAGCCAAGTCGGCTCGGGCGGCATGACCACCTCCTGGTGGGGCATGAACGGCACGGAAGACCTGGGCAACGGCCTGAAGGTGGGCTTTGCACTGGGCGCTTTCTTCCGCGGTGACACCGGCACCCCCGGCCGCTTTGACGGCGACACCTTCTTCGCCCGTGACGCCAACGTGTCGCTGTCCGGCGGCTTCGGTTCGGTGAAGCTGGGCCGCTCCATGGCCCCCAACTTCCTGCCCACCATCCTGTTCAACCCCTTCGGCGACTCCTTCACCGTGTCGCCCCTGGTGCTGCACGCCGTGGGCAACAACGCCGCCGACACCGGCTGGAGCAACCAGATCACCTACAGCACGCCCACTTTCGCGGGCCTGCGTGCCAACCTGCAATACCAGTTCGGTGAGCAAGCCGGCTCCAACGGCATCAACAACGTCGGCGCCAACCTGTTCTACAACCAGGGCCCTCTGGCTTTGACCGCGGTGTACGAGCAAGCCGACATCGGCAACCCCGGCCTGACCAACTACAACGCGCTGGGCTACTCCAAGTCCAAGTGGATGCTGGGCGGCACCTACGACTTCAGCGTGGTCAAGCTGTACGCCACCTACGGCCAGTCCGAGCAGGACAACGTTGGCGCGGCCGACGTCCAGAAGAAGACCTACTCCCTGGGTCTGGACGTACCCGTGACCAAGGCAGGCACCTTCAAGGCCGCCGTGGCCCAGACCAAGACCGACAACACCGACCTGAAGTGGACCACCGCCACCCTGGGCTACGACCACTTCCTGTCCAAGCGCACCGACGTGTACAGCGCCGTGATGTACGACAAGGACAACTCCAAGGTGCAGAACAAGTCCGGCACCAGCCTGGCCGTGGGTATCCGCCACCGCTTCTAAGCGCTGCAAGCCCCCAAAAAAAGCGCCCACCCGGGCGCTTTTTTTCATGGTGATCGTTCTGAAAAGTGAGCACCTGGCGCTCGATCTGCAAGCCTTTCAGCACAAAAAACCATCAAGAAGCTTGCACGGCAAGCGCGGGCCGCTCACTTCTTTGAAAACCCCAAGCATCAATGGCAGCCCAGCGGTGGCAACGCCACAGCCCCTGCAGCCGATGCACTCAGACCAGCCGTCGCGCCACGCTCAGCGCCCGTCTTCCTGCAACACCTGCAGCCGCAACTGCAAGGCCTGCACCTGGGCGGTATCGCCGGCCTGCTCGGCCAGCCGCTGCTGCACCAGCAGCCACGCCAGGGCGGCCTTGCGCCAACCCTGGGCAGAAGCCAACGCGGCCGCCTGCGGCACGGCGGCAGGTGCCAGCTGCCCGGCGCGCAAGGCCACGCCGGCCGCGGTCAATGCGGACAAGGGGTCCTGGGTTGCGGGCAGCTGCACCACCTGTGCGCTGGTCAGCAAGGCCTGGGCCGTGGCCTGCTGGGCGGCAGGCAGTAGACCCACATCGTCCGGCGTGTGCCGGGCCTGCAGATAGCGGGCATAGGCCTGCTCCGCCGGCGCCGCACCGGCCGCATACCGCTGGTAGCGTGGACAGTCGGCCGGCGCCACCACCGCTGCCTGAACGGCGCACTGCAGCAGCGCCACCCGGGCCATCGCCGCCGGCTGCCCGGTGGCCGCCACTTCGGCAAAGGCCTTGCGCCACTCCACCTCGGCCACGCGGCGCTGGCCCTGCAGATCGGCCTGCACGGCGCGTTGTGTGGCCGACTGCGCCTCCAGCGCCCAGCTGGGCGTCGGCGGTTGGCTGCTGCACCCTAGCAACCCTCCCAGACCCAGACCCAGCACGCCGGCCCACACCCACCGTCCTGCACGTTCCGCGTTCATGGCAGCTCCACCTTTCCATCCTGGGCAAACGGCCACTTGCGCTGCAGCTCCGTCAGCAGGTCTTCCACCTTGCGCAAATTGCTCTCCACTTCGTTGCGCAGTTGGCCAATGTCAGTGCTCGCCTCCTGCACATTCGCACTGATGCCCTCGGCATTCGCCAGCACCGCATCCAGCTTGCGCAGGCTGGTGCGAGTGTCGGCCAGCACCAGGTTCAGGGTCTGCACCGTGGTGCGCAGCTGCGGCATCAGACCGTCCGCATCGAACACCTGCTGGTCGGTGCGCTGCACCACCCGGTCCATGCGTGCCAGCAACTGGTTGGCGCGGTCCAGCATTTCCACCGTCTTGCGCGCGTTCTCGGGCGTACCCAGCAGCACCTCCATGGCACCGCTGTCGCCATTGAGCTTCTGCCCCAGCAGGCGCACCTGCTCCAGCGACTGGCCCAGTGGCGAGTCGCGGGCCGTCATCAGGCTGAGGTTGTTGAGCAGCTCCTTGGCCATGGCCACCATCTGGGGGATTTCCGCCGTGGCATCGCCGCGCAGCACAGGGCGCTCTGCCCCGTCGTGCAGCGGCGGATCCTGCAGCATGCCGCTGTAGGCTTTGATGGTGGTGCCGCCCACCAGGCCCTTGACCAAGGTGAAGACGCTGGATTCGCGCAGCCAGTGTGCGTCTTTGCGGGGCACGGCCACCAAGATGCGTACGTTGCCGTCCGGGGCCAGCTCCAACTTGCTAACCCGCCCGATCGGGAAGCCAGAAAACGTCATGTCCATGCCAACCGTCACGCCTTCCGAATCGTCCGAGGTCAGCACCAGGCTCTGGGTCGGCTCGAACGCACCGCGCGCATACAGCAGGTACAGCGCCGCCCCGACGATCAGGGCCAGCGTCAGCAGCAGCAAGGCGGCGGCCTTGCGCTCCAGGTGGCTGACGGCGCGCAAGGCGGCGGTGTCCGCAGCCGCGGGACGTTCGGAAGGAGGCATGCGTGGCTCAGACAAAATGGTCCCTTCGGATTCAGTAATAATTACCCATCAGCGAAGTCAGCTCGATCAGCAGCAGCACGGCAAACATGCGCGCCAGGCCGGAAAGCTCGCCCCCGGGGCGGATGTCGTGGTGTGTGGGCCGGGCATACAGTCCCGTCGATACCGGGATGATGGCAACGGCCAGGCCAAACAGCCAGGTCTTCAGCACAAACAGCAGGGTCACCGAAGGGTTGAACACCTGGCCAAACATGCGCGTGTAGCCCGGCAGGCCGGCCCAGGTGAAACCGTACACACCCAGGTAGGCCGTGACCAGGGCCACCACGCAGGACAGCGCAGCCAGGGTCACGCTGGCGTACAGGCCCGCAACCACGCGCGGCAGCACTTCCGCCCGTATGAGGGCCTCGCCGCGCTGCTCGCGCGCCGCCCACTCGCCCGATTGGCGCATCAGCGCCAGCTCCGTTGCATTCGGGATGGTGCAGCGCATCGCCACGAACAAGGCCGCCGTCAGCGGAATCAACTCCAGCACCAGCACGCGGATCACCATCTCCAGCGCATAGCGCGACAGGCCGTAGCTCAGCGCCGTGACCACCACGATGCGGGTGATCACCAGGCAGATCAGTGCCGCCAGCAGCGTGAACCCCAGCAGGATCGGTGCGGTATCCCGGTACATGCGCCGCAAGATCGGGCGCAGGGCATGCCCGCGGTAGGTCGACGGTGACAGCAGCAGCACCCCCACCACGGCCCCCAGATAGCCAATGCGGCCCCAGGCCACCACCATGTCGCGCGCGGCCCGCCAGATGCGCAGGGAAAAGGACGAAGACTGGGAACCCATGCCCTGCATGATAGGCAAAGCCCGCCCATTCACCAATCCAGGCCATGGTCTGCCAAGGCTCCGGATGACTTGGCCCCACCGCATGCACAGGCAACAAAAAAGCCTGCATCTTGCGATGCAGGCTTTTTATTTGGGGTGGCTGATGGGGCTCGAACCCACGACAACAGGAATCACAATCCTGGACTCTACCAACTGAGCTACAGCCACCGTAGAGGGATGAAAAAACCCGCCTCTCGCAAAGCGGGTTTTCACTGTCAAATTTTGGGGTGGCTGATGGGGCTCGAACCCACGACAACAGGAATCACAATCCTGGACTCTACCAACTGAGCTACAGCCACCGGAAGAGATTTGTATTGTAGCTTGTTTCCAAGCCCTCAAAAGGAAAGCAAGATGTTTTTCTTACTCAGGGCCGTGCAACCTTGATTTGCACATCGAACTTCTTCTTCAGCAGTTCGTAATACGCCGCGCCTTCTGCAGTACCAAGCAATTGTACATACTGCATGGAGGCCTGCTGGTTAAAGTCGGCAGTTCTTTCTGCCTGACCCACGATCCGGTTCACCTTGACGATCGCGTAGCCGGCATCGCCCAGGCTGACACCTTCCCAAGCCGGCAAGCTGTCGGTCTTGGCCTGTAGCGCCGCATCCAGCACCTGGCGAGGCATGCCGACCGGGTTGTCGCGCGACACCACCACCGCGGGCAGCAAGCCCTGCGCCTGGGACGCTTCGGCCTTCCACGCCTGGAGCTTGGCCTCACCCGCTTCGCGGGCCAGCACGGCAGATTGCTGCTGCACGTACAGGGTCTTGACGCGATCGGTCACGTCCTCCAACGCCAATTGCTTGGCAGGCTGGTAGTTCACCACCCGGCCGGACACCATCTGGTTCGAACCCAGATCGATGGCATCGGTATTGCGCTTGTGGTCGATGCTGTCCGCCGCAAACAGGGCTTGCAGGAAGGCGGGATTGGCCAGTGGGCCTTCGACACCTGGACGGGGTTCGCGTGTCACGCCATCCGCCATTTGCAGCTTCAGACCCAGCTTGTCGACCACGGGCTGCAGGCTGTCCGACTGCTCGTACACCGTATTGGCAAACAACTCGGCCACTTCCGCATACTTGCGCTGGGCCTGCTGGTCCTTGAGGTCATTGACGATCTTCTCGCGCACTGCGGCAAAGCCGGGCACGGCAGGCAACTTGACATCCGTCACCTGGATCACGTGAAAGCCGAACTCGGACTCCACCACATCGCTGATCGCACCCTTGGCCATGCTGAACGCGGCTTGCTCAAACTCGGGCACCATGGCACCGCGCCCAAAGAAGCCCAGGTCGCCACCTTGGGGGGCTGAGCCTGTGTCCTGCGACTCGGCCTTGGCCACGGCGGCGAAGCTGGAAGGATTGGCCTTGACCTTGTCGGCAATCGCCTGCGCCTTGGCCTTGGCGGCATCGCGCTCGGCAGCCAACATGGTCTTGGGCGCATTCACCAGAATGTGGCTGGCACGTCGCTCTTCCTGCCCACCTGCCAGACGGGCCGCATTTTCCTTGTAATAGGTCTGCAGATCCGCCTCGTTGAGCTCGATGCTGTCACGGACCGACTTCAGGTCCAGCACCACATACTCCACACGGGCCTGCTCGGACTGCTGGAACTTGGCGGTATTCGCGGCATAGAACGACTTCAGCGCCTCATCACTCACCTGCACCTTCGCCACATAGTCTTGGGGCTTAAATTGCGCCACCTGGATTTCGCGGCGCTGCAGGAATGCATCCATCGCGGCATTCGCCACCACCGGTGTGGCCAGGGCCGTATTCATGACATTGCCCACCACCTGCCCCACCGACATGTCGCGGCGCAGCGAGGCCTCATAGGCCTCGGGGGTCATGCCTTGTGCTGCCAGCAAAGCCCGGTAGCCTTCGGCATCTAGGCTGCCGTCCGGCTTGCGCAGATTGGCAATCGCAGGAATGCCCTGCAGGGTGCGCGCCAATGCGGCATCGCTGGTCACCAGGTGCATTTTTTGTGCAGCGGCCTGGAACACACGGTCACGCACCATGCGCTCGAGGGTGGCGTAACGCGCCTCGGGCGAGTCCAGCAACTTGGCATCGATGCCGGGATTTTCTGCCCGCAGACGATCGCTCTCAACGCGGTGCGTGTTGTCCCAGTCGTTCTGGGTGATGTCCTGCCCGGCCACCCGTGCCACTGTCGGGCTGGCACCCGAAAAGTAGCTCTGATCGATACCGACAAAAATGAACGAGGGAATGATCAGCAAGAACAACAAGATCATGACGAACTTGGAATGCTTGCGGATTGATTCGAGCATAGTCAATCTTTCTGAGGATGCATAAAAAAAGGCGAACTTGCGCTCGCCTTTTACGAATGATGCGTGCCCCGCTCCAAGCACTGGACGGGCATCCTGTGAGGACGCATTGATTCACTGCTGCACACACCACTCGCCATAAGGAAACCCGAAGATTCTACCCTTTGATTGACACGCGCCTTCAGCGATTGCATCGCATCGGTCACGGACAATCGCGCCACAGATTTACGTAACGCTGCGCTGCATTGATCCGCGCCAATGCCAGCCACCAACAAAAAAAGCACCGGGATTGCTCCTTGTGCTTTTTGCCACGATGAAGTGGTGGGTGCTAACGGGGTCGAACCGCTGACCTACGCCTTGTAAGGGCGCCGCTCTACCAACTGAGCTAAGCACCCCACTGATCTTGAAATAAAAAAAGCATTTAGAAAAATCTAAATGCTTTTTTTATACAGTGGGTGGTGGGTGCTAACGGGGTCGAACCGCTGACCTACGCCTTGTAAGGGCGCCGCTCTACCAACTGAGCTAAGCACCCCACTGCCGAAAACCTGGATTAGTTCAAAGCGTCCTTAAGGGCCTTGCCGGGACGGAACTTAGGCACCTTGGCGGCCTTGATCTTGATGGTATCGCCCGTACGGGGATTGCGGCCTGTACGTGCAGCACGCTTGCCAACGGCGAAAGTACCAAAACCCACCAAGGAAACTGTGCCACCCTTCTTCAGGGTTTTCTTCACTGCGTCGATTGTGGATTCCAGGGCGCGGGCAGCCGCAGCCTTGGAAATATCGGCGTTGTTAGCAATGTGCTCAATCAGTTCAGTCTTATTCACAAGATGCCTCTCGAGAAATGGTTGTTGGAGCGCCTTTGTGACCAAGCCTTCCCAAAAAAAAAGGCTCAGCACCCATAGGGGTGCCTGTCAGCGTTAGGCGAGATTCTAGACAGGTTTGCCTAGCATTTTGGCGAAACAAACGTTTTTTTTCATGCACGCAGGCGGGGTGACTTTCCGCATTGACAAGCACTGCCATGTGACGAAGCAAACAGCCACTTTTGTACACCGCCGCAGGGGCCGGGGCAACCCACCAAGCGCCGAGGTGTGCCTTCGGCGCTTCAGTGGATGCATGCATGCATTCAGTGCTTGACCCGGCGGCGGATTTCCGGAATGGCTTTCTGGAGGTAGTAGACCATGGACCAGACGGTCAGCACCGCCGCCACCCAGATCAGCACCTGGCCCCACAAGCGCGTATCCAGCACGCCCAGCAAGCGGCCGTCAAACAGCAGGAACGGAATGGCCACCATCTGCACCGTGGTCTTGACCTTGCCGATCATGTGCACGGCCACGCTCTTGCTGGCACCGATCTGCGCCATCCATTCGCGCAAGGCCGAGATGGCGATTTCCCGGCCAATGATGATCAGCGCCACGAACACATCGGCCCGCTGCAGGTGGACCAGCACCAGCAGGGAGGCGCAGACCAGGAACTTGTCGGCCACCGGATCCAGAAAGGCGCCGAACGAGGACGTCTGGTTCAGCTTGCGCGCCAGGAAACCATCGAGCCAGTCGGTGGCGGCAAACACGATGAACATCAGCGCCGCAACCAGGTTGCGGGTCTCTGGCGCCAACGGCGCATAGAACACCCCGACGATCAGCGGGATCGCGACGATGCGCGTCCAGGTCATCAGGGTGGGAATGGTGAAGAACATGGCCGCGATTGTGTCACGGCTGACGCCGCTTGCATGCAAGCCTTGCGCGGCGGCCACCGCCGTCCTCAGCGCAGCGCACGGTAAATGTCTTCGGCCAGGCTGGCCGAGATGCCATCGACCGTCATCAGGTCCTCGACGCTGGCATTGGCCACGCCGCGCACGCCGCCAAAGCGCTGCAGCAGGCGGGCTCGCCGCTTGGGACCGATCCCCGGAATATCCTCCAGCTTGCTCTGCCCCACGCGCACCTTGGCACGCTGCGCGCGCATGCCGGTGATGGCAAAGCGATGGGCCTCGTCGCGGATCTGCGCCACCAGCATCAGCGCGGCGGAGTCGTGCCCCAGGTAGACCTTGGCCCGGCCATCGGCAAACACCAGCTCCTCCAGCCCCACCTTGCGGCCCTCACCCTTCTCCACACCAATGATGCGCGACACATCCAGCCCCAGCTCGGCAAACACTTCGCGCGCTATGCTGACCTGCCCCTTTCCGCCATCGACCAGCACCAGATCGGGCAGGCGCGGCGCGCCGGGCTCAGGCTCGGCCCCGCCCGCGGCTTGCAAGGCCTGGGCCACCGGCGCATAGCGGCGGTGCAGCACCTGGCGCATGGCGGCATAGTCGTCGCCCGGCGTGATGCCCTGGATGTTGAAACGGCGGTACTCGCTGTTCTGCATCTTGTGGTGGTGGAACACCACGCACGAGGCCTGCGTGCTCTCGCCCGCCGTGTGCGAGATGTCAAAGCATTCGATGGACAGGGCTTCCAGGTTGTCCTGCGGCAAATCCAGTGCCTCGGCCAGCGCCCGGGTGCGCGCGTGCTGCGAGCCTTCCTCGGCCAGCAGGCGCGCCAGCTGGATGGCGGCGTTCTGCTCGGCCATCTCCAGCCAGATGCGGCGTTGCTCGCGTGGCTGCTGCACGGCCGTGACCTTGTAGCCGGCCTGCACCGACAAGGCCTGCAGCAACTGCACGTCCACCGCCTCGCTGACCACCAGCACCGGCGGCGTGGGCACGTCGATGTAGTGCTGCGCCAGGAAGGCCTCCAGCACCCGCGCCTCCACCGTGCGCGGCTGCACCTCGTCCTCCGAGGCGTAGACGCCCATGGCGTCGTCCAGCTGCGAGGGGAAGTACGCGCGGTCCCCCAGGTGCCGCCCGCCACGCACCATGGCCAGGTTCACGCAGGCACGCCCCCCCTGCACCTTGACCGCCAGGATGTCCACATCCTTGTCGTCCGTGGTCTCGATGGCCTGCTGGTGCAGCACCGTGGACAGGGCGCTCATCTGGTTGCGGATCTCGGCGGCCTTTTCATACTCCAGCCGGTCGGCGTGGGCCATCATGCGCGCCTCCAGCTGCTGCAGCAGTTCCTGGGTTTCACCGCGCAGCATGGCCTCGGCGTTGCGCACGTCGGCCGCGTAGTCCTCGGGGCTGATGTGGCCCACGCAGGGGGCCGTGCAGCGCTTGATCTGGAACAGCAGGCAGGGGCGTGAGCGGTTGGCAAACACCGTGTCCTCGCAGGTGCGCAGGCGGAACACCTTCTGCAGCAGCTGGATGCTTTCCTTCACCGCCCAGGCGCTGGGATAGGGCCCGAAGTAGCGGTGCTTCTTGTCGGTGCTGCCGCGGTAGTAGGCGATGCGCGGAAAGCACTGGCCGGCATAGCGGCTGATGTCGCCGTCGTGCGCCGCCACGCCGGTGAGCTTGAGGTAGGGGTAGCTCTTGTCGTCCCGAAATAGGATGTTGTACTTCGGGTGCTGGGTCTTGATGAGGTTGTTTTCCAGCAGCAGCGCCTCGGCCTCGGAGCGCACCACCGTGGTCTCCAGCCTGGCGATCTTGCTGACCATGTGGCCGATGCGCGTGCCGCCATGGTCCTTCTGGAAATAGCTGCTCACCCGGCGCTTGAGGTTGCGCGCCTTGCCCACATACAACAGCTGGTCCGCCGCATCGAAATAGCGGTACACGCCAGGCAGGGCCGGCAAGGCTGCCACCTGGGCCAGGATTTCGGGAGAGTGCTCGACACTAGACATGGCGTGATTGTGGCGCCTGGCGCGCACCGGCACAGCGCACTTGCAAATAAATAGCTGTGAGCGCGCACTGCACAAGGGCTGGATGCCGATTTCACTGCAAACTTGCTGCACACCATAGCCACACGCACTGCACGCACTGCACGCACTGCGGGCAAGGGCCTGCTGGCTGGGCTAGCATCGCCCCTCTTTGCCGCGCCTTGCCCTTGCCCATGCCTGCCACTCCCTCTTCCGCCGCCCCACAGCCCCTGCACTGGGACATCTTCTGCCGGGTCATCGACAACTATGGCGACATCGGCGTGTGCTGGCGCCTGGCGGCCGAGCTGGGCGCGCGCGGCGTGCCGGTGCGCCTGCGCATCGACGACGCCTCGGCCCTGGCCTGGATGGCACCGCAGGGTGCCCCGGGCGTGCAGGTGCTGCCGTATGACGCGGCTTATGCGGAACACCCCGCGGTGGTGATCGAGGCCTTTGGCTGCGAAGCCCCCGCGCCGTACCTGGCCGCGCTGTCGCAGCACCATGCGCACTGCCACAACCACCACCAGCCACGCCCCGTGCTGGTGAACCTGGAGTACCTGTCGGCCGAAGACTATGTGGAACGCTGCCACCGCCTGCCCTCGCTGATCATGTCGGGCGAAGGCCGGGGGCTGACGCGCTGGTTCTTCTACCCCGGTTTCACCGCACGCACCGGTGGGCTGCTGCGTGAAGCCGACCTGCTGCAGCGCCAGGCGCAGTTCGACCGCCCAGCCTGGCGCCAGGCCCACGGCCTGGGCGATGGCGACTGCGCCATCTCGCTGTTCTGCTATGAGCCGCCGGCGCTGCCGCAACTGCTGGGCCAACTCGCCCACCCGGTCGCAGGCTGGCAGCCGCGTCTGCTGGTCACCCCCGGCCGCGCCACGCAGGCGGTGCAGGCACAGGCGGGCGCGCAGGCCTTGCAGCCGCGCTACCTTCCGCCGCGCACGCAGGCCGAGTTTGACGCCATGCTGTGGGCCTGCGATCTCAACCTGGTGCGCGGCGAAGACTCCCTGGTGCGGGCGCTGTGGGCGGGCCAGCCCTTCGTCTGGCACATCTACCCGCAGGACGACCAGGCCCACCACGCCAAGCTCGATGCCTTCCTGGACTGGCTGCAGGCCCCTGCCAGCCTGCGGGCTTTTCACCACGCCTGGAACGGCATGCGCGACGCGGCCAGCCTGCCCACCCTGACCCCGGATTTGCTGCGGGAATGGCGGCACTGCGCCCAGCAGGCACGCGCAAATTTGCTGCAACAAGCCGATCTGATCGCACAGCTGCAACCGTTTGCAGCGGAAAAAAGCTAAAATCTCGCCTTTGCCTCCTCAGAGCGGTTGTGCAGCCTTGCGCAACCCCGACCTTTTGGACGGCTCCCGCCGCGGAACATGCGGCAGGCCTTATCGCTTTTTTCAGAAGCGCCTTGCTTGCCTGCCGTGTTGAGCGGCTCCACCCAACCAGCTAAGCAAGCTATGAAAATCGCTCAAGAAATCCGCGCCGGCAACGTGATCATGTTCGGTAAGGATCCCATGATCGTTCTGAAGACCGAATACGCCCGTGGTGGCCGTGGTGCAGCCACCGTGCGCATGAAGCTGAAGTCGCTGATCGGCAACTTCGGCACCGAAAACGTGTTCAAGGCCGACGACAAGATCGACAACGTCATCCTGGACAAGAAGGAGTGCACCTACTCCTACTTCGCCGACCCCATGTACGTGTGGATGGACGATGAATTCAACCAGTACGAAGTCGAAGCCGAAAACATGGGCGACGCACTGAACTACCTGGAAGACGGCATGGTGGCGGAAGTCGTGTTCTACGACGGCAAGGCCATCTCCTGCGAACTGCCCACCACCATCGTGCGCGAAATCACCTGGACCGAACCCGCCGTCAAGGGCGACACATCGGGCAAGGTGCTCAAGCCCGCCAAGATCGCCACCGGCTTCGAAGTGGCTGTGCCCCTGTTCGTGTCGCAAGAAGACAAGATCGAAATCGACACCCGCACCGGCGAATACCGCAAGCGCGTGTAAGGCTGGCGCCGCCCCACGGCGGCCCACACTGCCCAAAAGGCTTCCTGCGGGAAGCCTTTTTTATGGATGAACTATCAAAAACAAGAGCTGCTAGCGCTTTTACATCAAGCACTTCAGCCATAAAACCATCTAAAAACCTTCAATCATCAACGCTAAAAGCTCCTATTTTTTAAAAGGCCTCCTGTACCAGCACCACCTGGCACGCTTCCTGCAGTTAACCCCCTCAAGTGATTCGGTTGCACCAAAACAGAGACAGGTAAACCCCAATATCTGACTTGGTTGCACCTTCCTAGAATCGCGCCACTTCACAAACAACGTGCACAGGTTCTTCCAGGGAGCAACACGGATATGGCCACCACCACCATCGGCATCAAAGTTGACGAATTGATGCGAGACCGGCTCAAAGCGGCAGCCCAGCAATTGGGTTGCACCCCACATTGGCTGCACAAGCAGGCGCTGCACAGCTACCTGGAGGCGATCGAGCTGGGCAAGCCCCTGCCGGAGTTGCAATACCTGGGTAGCACCCAGCCCGGCGTCGAGTTGCTGGAGCCCGAGGCCCTGGCCGATGCCAGCCAGCCCTATGCGCCGTTCTACGCCCTGGCCCAGGACGTCCAACCCCAAAGCGTGCTGCGCGCGGCCATCACCGCCGCCTACCGCCGCCCCGAGACCGAGTGCATCCCCCTGCTGCTGGCCCCCGCCACCAGCACCAACCCCACAGGCGTGGCCCAGTTGGCCACCCGCCTGGTGCAGGCCCTGCGCGAAAAGCGCCAGAAGAAGACCAGCGGCGTCGAGGCCCTGGTGCAGGAGTACTCGCTGTCCAGCCAGGAAGGCGTGGCACTGATGTGCCTGGCCGAGGCCCTGCTGCGCATCCCCGACCGCGCCACGCGCGATGCCCTGATCCGCGACAAGGTCAGCAAGGGTGACTGGAAGTCGCACACCGACTCGCCCTCCGTGTTCGTCAATGCCGCCACCTGGGGGCTGATGATCACCGGCAAGCTGGTGGCCGTGCACAGCGAGCAAAAGCTCAGCTCGGCCCTGACCCGCCTGATCGCACGCGGTGGCGAGCCGCTGATCCGCCAGGGCGTGAACACTGCCATGCGCATGATGGGCGAGCAGTTCGTCACCGGCCAGACCATCGCCGCCGCGCTGGCCAACAGCCGCAAGCTGGAGGACAAGGGCTTCCGCTACTCCTACGACATGCTGGGCGAAGCGGCCACCACCGAGGAAGACGCGCTGCGCTACCTGCAGTCGTACGAGCAGGCCATCCACGCCATCGGCCAGGCCTCGCAAGGGCGCGGCATCTACGAAGGCCCGGGCATCTCCATCAAGCTGTCGGCCCTGCACCCCCGCTACAGCCGCGCCCAGCGCGAGCGCGTGATGCAGGAGCTGTACCCGCGCCTGCTGAAGCTGGCCGAACTGGCCCGCCAGTACGACATCGGCCTGAACATCGACGCCGAGGAAGCCGACCGCCTGGAAATCTCGCTGGATCTACTGGAGCAGCTGTGCTTCGCACCCTCGCTGGCCGGCTGGAACGGCATCGGCTTCGTGGTCCAGGCCTACCAGCGCCGCGCCTTCTTCGTGCTGGACTGGATCATCGACCTGGCCCGCCGCAGCAAACACCGCCTGATGGTGCGCCTGGTCAAGGGCGCCTACTGGGACAGCGAAATCAAGCGCGCCCAGGTGGACGGGCTGGAAGACTACCCCGTCTACACCCGCAAGCTGCACACCGACGTGTCCTACCTGGCCTGCGCGCGCAAGCTGCTGGGCGCCCCCGAAGCCATCTTCCCGCAGTTCGCCACGCACAACGCCCACACCCTGGCCAGCATCTACCACATGGCGGGCAACAACTACTACCGCGGCCAGTATGAATTCCAGTGCCTGCACGGCATGGGCGAAGGGCTGTACGAGGAAGTGGTGGGCGACATCGCCCAAGGCAAGCTGGCCCGCCCCTGCCGCATCTACGCCCCCGTGGGCACGCACGAGACACTGCTGGCCTACCTGGTGCGCCGCCTGCTGGAAAACGGCGCCAACAGCTCCTTCGTGCATCAGATCGGGGATGAGACGGTGGACATCGCCCAGCTGGTGACCGACCCCGTGGCAGCCGCCCAGGCCCTGTCGCCCCTGGGCCGCCCGCACGACCGCATTCCCGCCCCGGCCCAGCTGTATGCAGCCCAGGGCCGCAGCAACTCCGCCGGCCTGGACCTGAGCAACGAACAGCGCCTGGCCTCCCTGTCGGCCGCCCTGCTCAGCAGCAGTGCGCCCTGGCGGGCGGAACCCGCCCATGCGGCCCATCTGCCGGCGCAGCCCGTCAGCAACCCCGCCCACGCCGGCGATGTGCTGGGGGAAGTGCGCATGGCGGGCGCTGCGGAAGTAGCCCACACCATGGCCCAGGCCCAGCATGCGGCCCCCATCTGGCAGGCCACGCCGGTGCAGGCCCGCGCCGAGGCCCTGCTGCGTGCGGCCGACCTGATGCAGGCCCAGCTGCAGCCGCTGATGGGCCTGCTGTGCCGCGAAGCCGGCAAGACCCTGCCCAACGCCATCTCCGAGGTGCGCGAAGCCATCGACTTCCTGCGCTACTACGCCCAGCAGGCCACGCAGCACCTGAACAATGGCAGCCACCGCCCCCTGGGCGTGGTGGTCTGTATCAGCCCCTGGAATTTCCCGCTGGCCATCTTTGCCGGGCAGATTGCCGCGGCCCTGGCCGCCGGCAACGTGGTGATCGCCAAGCCGGCCGAGCAGACCAACCTCATCGCCGCCCAAGCCGTGGCCCTGCTGCACCAGGCCGGCATTCCCGAACATGCGCTGCAGCTGCTGCCCGGTGACGGCGAAACCGTGGGCGAAGCCCTGGTCGCCCACCCGTGCACCGATGCCGTGGTGTTCACCGGCTCGCACCCTGTGGCGCAACACATCCACCGCCGCCTGTCGCAGCGCCTGGGCAGCCACGGCAAGCCCGTGCCGCTGATCGCGGAAACAGGGGGCATCAACGCCATGGTGGTGGATTCCTCGGCCCTGTCCGAGCAGGTGGTGGGCGATGTGCTGATGTCGGCCTACGACTCGGCCGGCCAGCGCTGCTCCGCCCTGCGCCTGCTGTGCCTGCAGGAAGACAGCGCCGACCACGTGCTGCGCATGCTGCGCGGCGCCATGCAGGAATTGCGCGTGGGCAACCCCGACCAGCTGGCCACCGACGTCGGCCCGGTGATCGATGCCCAGGCCCGGGCGGACATCGAGGCCTACATCGAACAGATGCGCGGCCAGGGCCACACCGTCACGCGCCTGGAGCTGCCTGCCGAATGCCGCCACGGCCACTTCGTGGCCCCCACGCTGATCGAAGTCAGCCGCGTGCAGGATCTGAGCCGCGAAGTCTTCGGCCCCGTGCTGCACGTGCTGCGCTATGCCCGCAAGGACATGGATGCCCTGCTTCAGGACATCAACAGCCTGGGCTTTGGCCTGACCTTTGGCGTGCACACGCGCCTGGATGAAACCGTGGCCCATGTGTCCGAGCGCATCCATGCCGGCAACATCTACGTCAACCGCAACATCGTGGGCGCCGTCGTGGGCGTGCAGCCCTTCGGCGGCGAGGGCCTGTCGGGCACCGGCCCCAAGGCGGGCGGCCCGCTCTACCTGTTCCGCCTGCTGGCACAGGCCCCGGCGCTGGAACAGCTGCCAGTGCTGACCGCACGCGGCCCCCAAACCCTGAACGTGGCGGCCGGCCAGCAGGTGCTGCTGGATGGCCCCACGGGCGAGACCGACCAGTACCTGCTGCAAGCACGTGGCGCCATCTGGTGCCTGCCCTTGACCGTGGACGGGCTGCAGGCCCAGTGGCAGGCCTGCCAGGCCACGGGCAACACCCTGCTGCTGCAGGACACACCCGCCCTGCGCGCCCTGGTCGCCCAATGGCAACAGGCCCAGCCGGCGGCGCAAGCCGCAGCCCTGCACTGGGCGGATGCAGCACAGATTGCACAATTACCGCTGCAGGCGGCACTGGCCGAAAGCGACACCGATGCGCTGCTGCCGCTGCAGCAGCAACTCAGCGCCCGCAGCGGTCCGCTGCTGCTGGTGCAGGGCCTGACCACCGAAGAGATCCGCAACGGCGAACGCTACCGCCAGGAACGCTTATTGCGTGAGATCAGCATCAGCACCAACACCACAGCCGCTGGCGGCAACGCCAGTTTGATGATGGTGGGTTAAGCCCGCATTCCCCTGGGCCCACAGCCTTCCTACAGTCCTCTTTTTCACCCACCAAGGAGCAACGCAGCATGACATCTTCTCCATCCTTCAAGACCGTGGCCAGCACCATGGCACTGGCCTGCGCTTTCGGCGGCTTGATGAGCGCCGCCCACGCAGACACCACCGTGCGACTGGGCTTCGCCGCCCCGCTGACCGGCCCCCAGGCCCATTACGGCGAAGACATGCGCAACGGCCTGTTGCTGGCGCTGGAAGAAGCCAACGCCAAGGGCATCAAGCTGGACGGCGACAAGGCCAAGTTCGTGCTGGTCTCCAAGGACGACCAGGCCGACCCCCGCACCGCCGTGCAGGTAGCGCAGCAGATTGCCGACGACAAGGTGCAAGGCATGCTGGGCCACTTCAACTCGGGCACGACCATCCCCGCATCCCGCGTGTACAACGAGGCTGGCATCCCCCAGATCGCCATGGCCACGTCGCCCGAGTACACCCTGCAGGGCTATGACAACACCTTCCGCATGATGACCAGCGACACCCAGCAAGGTGCAGCAGTGGGCGTCTTCATGGTGAAGGACCTGAACGCCAAGAAAGTGGCGATCATCGACGACCGTACCGCCTACGGCCAAGGCCTGGCCGACCAGGTGATCCAGGCCGTCAAGCGCGCCGGCGGCACCGTGGTGGCGCGTGAGTACACCACCGACAAGGCCAGCGACTTCACCGCCATCCTGACCAGCATCAAGGCCAAGGGCGCCGACGCCATCTTCTTCGGCGGCCTGGACGCGCAGTCAGGCCCGATGCGCCGCCAGATGGCAACCCTGGGGCTGAAGCAGCCCCTGGTGTCTGGCGAAATGACCCGCAGCGACACCTTCCTGAAGCTGGCCGGTGAAGCCGGCAATGGCACCTACGCCTCGCTGGCCGGCGTGCCCCTGAAGACCATGGCCCAGGGCGAGAAGTTTGCCGCGGCCTACAAGGCCCGCTTCAAGGCCGACCCCGGCGTCTATGCCCCCTATGCGTACGACGGTGCCTGGAACATGATCACCGCGATGGAACAGGCTGGCTCCGCCAAGGCAGCCAAGTACCTGCCCAAGCTGGCAAGCCTGAAGCGCAGCGGCGCCACCAGCGCCAACATCGCCTACGACAAGAATGGCGACCTGAACGAAGTGGCCGTGACCATCTACACCGTCAAGGGCGGTAAGTGGGAAGAAGTGAAGACCATTGTTGATTCGGCCAAGTAAGCGCCAAGGGCGCTGCAACCCACTCGGGGTGACAGCGCCCTCCCCCCAAGCAGCCCCGCTGCTGACCTCGGTCTTGCCCCGCGGCAAGGCCATTTTTTCCGACTGACCACGCCCAAGGCGCGCCTGTCATGGATATTTTTCTGCAACAAATCATCAACGGCCTGACGGCGGGCAGCGTGTATGCGCTGGTCGCGTTGGGCTACACCATGGTCTACGGCATCATCGGCCTGATCAACTTCGCCCATGGCGACGTGGTCATGGTCGGCGCCATGATCGCCACCAGCGTCGTGCTGGCACTGGTCGGCCACTATGGTGACGTCTCTGTGTTCGTGGCCGTGGGCGCTGCCCTGGTGGTGTCCATTCCCGTGTGCATGGCCCTGGGCTGGACGGCCGAGCGCATCGCCTACCGCCCACTGCGCCGCGCACCCCGCCTGGCCGCACTGATCACGGCGATCGGCGTGTCCATCATCATCCAGAACGTGGCCATGATGTTCTGGGGCCGCAACTACCTGAACTTCCCGCACATCATCGAGCCCAGCGTGCTGCAGCTCGGCGATGCGCGACTGAGCATGCTGCAGATCGCCATCATGCTGGGCTCGGCCCTGATCATGGTGGCCTTGCTGCTGCTGGTGCACAAGACCCGCCTGGGCATGGCCATGCGCGCCACGGCACAGAACCGTGAAGTCGCAGGCCTGATGGGCGTGAACATCAACACCGTCATCTCGGCCGCCTTCCTGATCGGCTCGGCCCTGGCCGCCGTCGCCGGCGTGATGATCACCAGCTATTACGGCGTGGCACAGTACACCATGGGCTTCATGCTGGGCCTCAAGGCCTTCACGGCCGCGGTGCTGGGCGGCATTGGCAACCTAGGCGGCGCCATGCTGGGCGGCCTGCTGCTGGGCCTGATCGAGGCCCTGGGCTCCGGCTATGTCGGCAACCTGACCAATGGCGTCTTCGGCAGTCACTACCAGGACGTCTTCAGCTTCATCGTGCTGGTCGTGGTGCTGATCTTCCGCCCCTCGGGCCTGCTGGGCGAACGTTCGGGAGACCGCGCATGAACCACGCACTTGCTGCTTCCAAAGACCGCACGCCGGTCAAAGTCTGGTTGGGGGCCTTCGCCATCGGTGCTGTGCTGCTGATGCTGCCCTTCCTGCTGGGCGCGACCGCCGGCCAGGGCTGGATCCGCATCCTGAACTTTGCCCTGCTGTATGTGATGCTGGCCCTGGGCCTGAACATCGTGGTGGGGTTTGCCGGCCTGCTCGACCTGGGCTACATCGCCTTCTACGCCGTGGGCGCCTATGCCTGGGCCCTGCTGGCCTCGCCCCACTTCGATTTGCACCTGCCGTTCTGGGTGGTCCTGCCGATCGGTGTGGCGCTGGCAGCGATGGCCGGGATTGCGCTGGGCTTTCCCGTGCTCAAGCTGCGCGGGGATTACCTGGCCATCGTGACGCTGGGCTTCGGTGAAATCATCCGCATCTTCATGAACAACCTGGATGCGCCGGTCAACATCACCAACGGCCCGCAAGGCATCAACCGCATCGACACCATCAAGGTGGGTGAATGGGCGCTGGGCCGCCCGGAGACCATCCTCGGGTTCCGCATCACCGGCCCCGAGAAGTACTACTACCTGCTGATGGCGCTGGTGATTCTGATCATCTTCGTGTGCATCCGCCTGCAGAACTCGCGCGTTGGCCGCGCCTGGGAAGCCGTGCGCGAAGACGAAATCGCCGCCAAGGCGATGGGCATCAACACCCGCAACATCAAGCTCATGGCATTTGGCATGGGCGCCAGCTTTGGCGGTGTGGCCGGTTGCCTGTTTGCCTCGATGCAGGGTTTTGTCAGTCCCGAGAGCTTCGGCCTGAGCGAATCCATCGCCATCCTGTGCATGGTGGTGCTGGGCGGCATGGGCCATGTGCCTGGCGTGGTCGCCGGCGCCCTGCTGCTGTCGATCTTTCCCGAAATCCTGCGCAATGTGGTGGTGCCGATTCAGCAGACCCTGTTTGGCGATGTGCTCGTGGACCCCGATGCCATCCGCATGCTGCTGTTCGGTATCGCGCTGGTGGCCGTGATGATTTTCCGCCCCGAAGGTCTGTGGCCCTCGCAGGTGCGCAAACGTGAACTCAACCGTGGCAAGGAGCAGAAAGCATGAGTGCAGTGCCACCCACTTCCAGCACAACCCCGCGAGAGCCCTTGCTCGTCGCCAAGGGGCTGAGCAAACGCTTTGGCGGCCTGCAGGCCCTCAAGGACGTGAGCTTCGAGATCCGCAAGGGTGAAATCTTCGGCCTGATCGGCCCGAACGGTGCCGGCAAGACCACGCTGTTCAACGTGATGACGGCGCTCTACATCCCGGAGTCGGGCAGCTGCCTGTTCAACGGTGTCGAGCTCACCCGCCTCAAGCCCTACCAGATTGCCGCGCAAGGCATGGCCCGCACCTTCCAGAACATCCGTTTGTTCGCCTCGCTCACGGCGCTGGAGAACGTGATGATCGGCCAGCACCTGCGCACCAAGGCCGGCCTGTGGGGCGCGGTCACGCGCAACCAGGCCACCCGCGCCGAAGAGGCACGCACGGAAGCGCGCGCGCTGGAGCTGCTGAACTACGTGGGAATTGGCCATGTGGCCAACGAAGTGGCGTCCTCGCTGTCGTACGGTGACCAACGCCGCCTGGAAATTGCCCGCGCCCTGGCCACCGGTCCCTCGCTGCTGGCACTGGACGAGCCTGCTGCCGGCATGAACCCGTCGGAAACCGTGGTGCTGCGCGCGCTGATCGAAAAGATCCGTGATGACGGCATCACCGTGCTGCTGATCGAGCACGACATGAAGCTGGTCATGAACATGTGCGACCGCGTGCTGGTGCTGGAATACGGCCAGGTCCTGTCCTATGGGCAGCCCCATGACGTGCAGCACGACCCGCGCGTGATCGAAGCCTACCTGGGCAAGGGCGCCGCGCAGGATCCGCTGCTACACCCCCCAGCCACCCCACAGAACCCGTCCACCCATGACTGAAGCCACATCCTCGACCCCTTTGCTGGATGTGCGCGGCATTGATGTTGCCTACGGCGGCATCCGCGCCGTGCGCCAGCTGAATCTGCATGTCCACCCTGGCGAGCTGGTGGCACTGATCGGCGCCAACGGCGCCGGCAAAAGCACCACGCTGCGCGCCATCTGCGGGCTGGTCCCGCTGGCGGCTGGCAGCATCCATTACCAGGGCCAAAGCTTGGCGGGCCAGCCCGTGCACAGCATGGTGCGCCAAGGCCTGGTCATGGTGCCCGAAGGGCGCGGCATCTTCCCGCAGCTGACGATCGAAGAAAACCTGTACATGGGGGCCTACACCCGCACGGACAAGGACGGTGTGGCCCAGGACCTGGAGGGCGTCTTCACACGCTTTCCGCGCCTGGCCGAGCGCCGCAAGCAAACCGCGGGCACCCTCTCGGGCGGCGAGCAGCAGATGCTGGCCATGGGCCGGGCCATCCTGTCCCAGCCCAAGCTGCTGTTGCTGGACGAGCCGACCATGGGCCTGGCACCGATCATGGTGGACAAGATCTTCGAGGTGATTGCCGACATTTCGCAACGCGGCGTGACCATCTTGCTGATTGAGCAGAACGCCCGCCTGGCGCTGGAAGTGAGCCAGCGCGGCTATGTGCTGGAGTCGGGGGAGCTCACCCTGCAGGGCCCGGCGCACGATCTGCTGCACGACCCCAAGGTGCGCGCCGCCTACCTGGGCGAATAAACGCCCTCCACGGCACGACCACAGGCTTCCCGACGGAAGCCTGTTTTTCATTCACGGTCTTGTTGGTGGGGCCTTGGTCCGTCGCTCCAACCGCCACTGCCCGAGATTCAAAGCCTGGGCGCTTGCGGCGCTGGCGCAGTTACCGTGTGGCGCAACTGCTGTTCCAGTTGGCCCACGTAGGCCGCCGTGCTGTTGTCGCTTTCCTGCGCACGGGCCTGCAGGTGGGCCTCCAGCGTGTCCATGCGGTCCATCAAGCGCCGCTCTTCCTCCTGGTGCAGGCTCTCTATCGCCGCCCGCAGCTCGGTGAACCGTGAGGCTTCCGCCTTGTCGGCCAGCTCACGCTGGGCGTGCATTTCCTTGGCGTGCGCACGCGCCTCCAGCAACCATGCCCCCTGCATTGCGATCACATAGGCAATGAAGACGATGGTCATCAGGGCTGTTAAACCCATCAGGATCAAGCCCAAGGGGAGGTCCACCGTGGTGAAGCCCAGGGATGTGGGTACGGTTTGTGCCAGGTACGGAAAGTTGAAGAAGCCCAGAAAGCCGATGATCAGAATGATCAAGGTCAGCAGTGCAATGCGAGATTTCATGAGTGTTACCTTTGCGCTGTTTGGCCTGTGTTTGTACCGCAACTGGCCGCACCTGTTCGCCAGCGTGCGGCACATTCAGGCTCAGCTCTGCTCCTACACACCGGCATAAAAAAAGCCACCCGAAGGTGGCTGGCAGGCGCACAGCGCCCACCGGGCAGCAAGCCCGGACCATCAATTGGTCTTGGCCAGCTGCTCCAGGATGGCGGGATTTTCCAGCGTGCTGGTGTCCTGGGTGATCGACTCGCCCTTGGCGATCGAGCGCAACAGTCGGCGCATGATCTTGCCGCTGCGGGTCTTGGGCAGGTTCTCGCCAAAGCGGATGTCCTTGGGCTTGGCAATCGGACCGATTTCCTTGGCCACCCAGTTGCGCAGCTCGTTGGCCAGGGCCTTGGCTTCTTCGCCGGTGGGCACGGGGCGCTTGAGCACCACGAAGGCGCAGATGGCTTCCCCGGTCAGATCGTCCGGACGCCCCACCACTGCGGCTTCGGCCACCAGATCGGTCTTGGCCACCAGAGCAGATTCGATCTCCATGGTCCCCATGCGGTGGCCAGAGACGTTCAACACGTCGTCGATACGGCCGGTGATGCGGAAGTAGCCTCGGTCTTCGCTGCGTACCGCACCATCGCCGGCCAGGTAATAGCCCTTGAGTTCTTCAGGGAAGTAGCTCTTCTTGAAGCGCTCGGGGTCGCCCCAGATGTTGCGGATCATTGACGGCCAGGGCTTCTTCACCACCAGGATGCCGCCGGCACCGTTGGGCATGTCGTTGCCGGATTCATCAACGATGGCAGCGGTGATGCCGGGCAGCGGCAGCGTGCACGAGCCAGGCACCAGCGGCGTGGCACCGGGCAGCGGCGTGACCATGTGGCCGCCGTTTTCGGTCTGCCAGAAGGTGTCCACAATCGGGCAACGCTCGCCGCCGATGTTCTTGTAGTACCACATCCAGGCTTCGGGGTTGATGGGCTCGCCCACGCTGCCCAGGATGCGCAGCGACGACAGGTTCCAGTTCTTGGGGTGCACCTTCTCGTCGGACTCGGCAGCCTTGATCAGCGAGCGGATGGCCGTGGGCGCGGTGTAGAACACGGTGCAGCCATGGCGCTCGATCATCTGCCAGAAGCGGCCGGCGTTCGGGAAGGTGGGCACGCCTTCGAACACGATCTGTGTGGCACCCGCCGCCAGCGGTCCATAGGCCACATAGGTATGCCCGGTGATCCAGCCGATGTCGGCCGTGCACCAGAACACGTCCGAAGCCTGCATGTCGAAGGTCCATTCGACCGTCTGCTTGGCCCACAGCATGTAGCCACCCGTGGAGTGCTGCACGCCCTTGGGCTTGCCAGTGGAGCCGCTGGTGTAGAGGATGAACAGCGGGTGCTCGGCCCCCACGGCCACAGGGGGACACTCGGTGCTTTGGCCATTCAGCAAGGCCGTGAAGGTGATGTCACGGCCCGCCACCATCTTGCAGGCCGTCGCCGTGCGCTCATACACCAGCACATGCTTGACGGCTTCGCAGCCGCCCATGGCCAGGGCCTCATCCACAATCGCCTTGAGCGGCAGCTCCTTGCCACCACGCATCTGGAAGTTGGAGGTGATCACGGCCGACGCACCGACGTCCACAATCCGTTCCTGGACGGCCTTGGCCGAGAAGCCGCCGAACACCACGCTGTGCGTCGCACCGATGCGGGCACAGGCCTGCATGGCCACCACGCCCTCGATCGTCATGGGCATGTAGATCAGGACGCGGTCGCCCTTCTGGATGCCCAGGGACTTCAGTCCATTAGCGAATTGCGCCACGCGCTGCAGCAGTTCGCGGTAGGTGACCTTGGTGACCTGGCCGTCATCCGCCTCGAAAATGATGGCGGTCTTGTGCTCGACCGCAGTGCCCATGTGCTTGTCCAGGCAGTTCGCGCTGGCATTCAGTTCGCCATCGGCAAACCAGCGATAGAACGGCGGGTTGCTTTCGTCGAGCACCTGGGTGAACGGCTTGCTCCACACCACGTTCTCGCGCGCCAGACGGGCCCAGTAGCCCTCGTAATCCTTCTGGGCCTCGGCACACAAGGCCTCATAGGCCGGCATGCCGGAGATACGGGCATTCTTTTGGACCGCCTCCGAAGGAGGAAACACGCGGTTTTCCACCAATACGGACTCGATCGCAGAGCTGGGTGCATTCATGGTTTTGTCTCCTTGCTATCTGGTGATTGTTGGGGCAAATGTCGGGTTCAGCACTTACATACCACTGACGCCCCCCAGTCGATTAGTCAAGCAAAAATAATGGCTTAGCTAGGGTTTCCCCTTGAAGTCAGCGCATACAATTCCTGCCCGGCGCCTTGGCGCCTTTTTTGCGTCTTTTCCTTCAACCACCCACCATCATGGCCTCCTTAGACCCTCATTCTGAGTCGCCTGTCTCCACCCCACCCAACTCGCCCATGCGCCCCCTGCCCAGTCTGATCTTTGCCAGCCGCTGGCTGCAATTGCCCCTGTACCTTGGACTGATCGCAGCCCAAGGCGTGTACGTCTGGCACTTCCTGGTGGAGTTGTGGCACCTGATTGAGGCCGCCTTTGGCAGCCAAACGGCGCTGCAGGCCCTGATCCACAACATCGGCTACAAGCCCGAGGCCCCGATGACGGGCCTGAACGAGACCATCATCATGCTGGTGGTCCTGGCCCTGATCGATGTGGTCATGATCTCCAACCTGCTGATCATGGTGATCGTCGGCGGCTACGAAACCTTTGTGAGCCGCCTGGGCCTGGACAGCCACCCGGACCAGCCAGAATGGCTGGACCACGTGAATGCCTCCGTGCTGAAGGTCAAACTGGCCCTGTCCATCATTGGCATCAGCTCCATCCACCTGCTCAAGACCTTCATCAACGCCGGCAACTACGATGTCAAGGTGCTGATGTGGCAGACCATCATCCATGCAGTGTTCCTGCTCAGCGCTTTGGCGATTGCCTACACCGACAAGCTGATCCACAGCAACCACCACCCCAGCCACTGAGGCATTTCCCCCTCGATCCCGCCAAGCCCGGAGCCTCCACTCCGGGCTTTTTGTTTTTATCGGCTGTTGACACCGGCTCGGAGCCGCTTGCCACCAATTGCCAACGGATATCGCCAGGGCTTTCGTCAAGGCATGTGGACACTCTTGACATCCATATGCCGAATAGTTAGAATAAGCAGCTTATTAACAACCTGCCATGCAGGTAATCCGAATCTTGATGGCTCGGATTAACCCGGCAGTTGCCTGTTTCCGCAACGGTGCAACTGCCACAGCGCCGAACTTTCGGCCCTGATGCACGGACATGTTTGGATCATGTGGCGCGCCTGTCGGTGCGCGGCCTCTGCCCTCTCTTGCGGCCCTTGCGCACTTTTCAGCGTGCCATTCGGGCCCAGTCTAAAACCCTTCATGACGGCCAGGTTGCTGCAACCCGGCCCGTGCATCGGTCGGCATGACTTTCGGCTTCGCGTGTAGGCCGTCCAAGCCTCGCTTGTGACGCGGCTGCACTGTGTGTAACCCCCAAGAACAACTCAAGGGAGGACAACCAGTGGCCAAACAAATTCGCATCGAAAACGTCTTCAAGGTCTTTGGCGATCAGCCAAAACAGGCCTTGGACCTGGTGCGCCAAGGGCTTTCCAAGCAACAAATCCTCGAACGTACCGGTCAATCGATCGGCGTGTTCGACGCCGACTTCACCATCGAAGCCGGGGAGATCTTCGTCGTCATGGGCCTGTCCGGCTCCGGCAAGTCGACCCTGGTGCGCATGCTCAACCGTTTGATCGAGCCCACCAGCGGCCGCATCGTGGTGGACGGGCAGGACATCAATGGGCTGAACGACCAGGACCTGCGCGCGCTGCGCCGCAAGGACATCTCTATGGTGTTCCAGTCCTTCGCCCTGATGCCGCACATGACCGTGCTGGACAACACGGCCTTCGGCCTGGAGATGGCCGGCGTCGACAAGGGCACGCGCCAGAAGGCCGCCCAGGAAGCCCTGGAGCAGGTTGGCCTGGGCGCCTGGGGTGCCAGCTACCCGGACGAGCTGTCCGGCGGCATGCAGCAGCGCGTGGGCCTGGCCCGCGCCTTGGCCTCCGACCCCAGCATCCTGCTGATGGACGAGGCGTTCTCCGCCCTGGACCCCATCATCCGCACCGAGATGCAGTCCGAGTTGCTGCGCCTGCAGGAATCCAAGCGCCGCACCATCGTCTTCATCTCGCACGATCTGGACGAGGCCATGCGCATCGGTGACCGCATTGCCATCATGAAGGACGGCCAGGTCATCCAGGTCGGCACGCCCGACGAGATCCTGCGCAGCCCGGCCAACGACTACGTGCGCAGCTTCATCAAGGGCGTGGATGCCGCCGCCGTGTTCAAGGCGTCGGACATTGCGCGCCAGGCCCTGACCATCGTGTCCGAACACAACGATCGCGGGTGCCGCGCGGCGTTGCGCCTGATCGAGGACTCGGACCGCGACCACGCCTACGTGCTCAACGCGCGCCGGCGCCTGCTGGGGGTGGTCTCCGCCCAGTCGCTGCGCGACGCCCTGCATGGCCGCGAGGGCATGCTGGGCCTGCAGCACGCCTTCATCGACAACGTGGTGCCGATCGATGCCGCCACGCCGGTGGCGGACCTGTTCGGCCCCATGGCCTCCGCGCCCTGCCCGCTGCCGGTGCTGGGCGAGGACCGCAAATTCCTGGGCGTCATCAGCCGCACCACCATGATGCGCTTCCTGGACCGCGACACCCCGCCGGTGCCACCGCCACAACCGGTGCAGCCGCCCGTCACGCTCAACCCCATGTTCCCCACGGGGGAGGCGGACACCCCCGCGATGCTGCACGAGCATTCGGACGCGCCCGCCACCGACAAGGAGAACAAGCATGAGTGAAGTGAACCCAAACACCGCCGCCACCCAGGACCCCTGGAGCACCAGCGCCGCACCCGCCGCCGATCCCTGGTCGGCCGCCAGCACCCCGGCCGCCGCCACCGATCCCTGGGGCGCCGCATCCGCTGCGCCCGATGCTGCTGTGCCCGCCACCGACTGGCTGACCAGCCCGGCCAGCACCACGCCTGATGCACCGCTGTCCCTGTGGGAGCAGCTGCAGACCGATGGGCTGCCGATCGAGGCCTGGATCAACCAGGGCCTGGGCTGGGTGGTGGACAACTTCCGCCCCTTCTTCCAGGCCGTGCGCGCCCCGATCGATGCCACCCTGTCGGGGGTGGAACAACTGATGCTGGCCCTGCCCTGGCCGCTGCTGACCCTGTTCGTGGCCCTGGTGGCCTGGCAGTTTGCCGGGCGCGGCCTGGCGATCGGCACCGCGCTGTCGCTGATTGCGATTGCAGCCCTGGGCATCTGGCCCGAGGCCATGGTCACCCTGTCGCTGGTGCTGACCTCACTGGCCTTCTGCATCGTGATTGGCCTGCCGCTGGGCGTGCTGATTGCCGCCAGCGACCGCGCCCAGCGCTGGACGCGCCCGGTGCTGGACGCCATGCAGACCACGCCCGCCTTCGTCTACCTGGTGCCGGTGGTGATGCTGTTTGGCATCGGCAACGTGCCCGGGGTCATCGTGACCATCATCTTCGCGCTGCCACCGCTGGTGCGCCTGACCAACCTGGGCATTCGCCAGGTCCGCCCCGACCTGATCGAGGCCAGCCGCGCCTACGGTGCCTCACCCTGGCAGTTGCTGTGGAAGGTGCAACTGCCGCTGGCCATGCCCAACATCATGGCCGGCATCAACCAGGCGCTGATGCTGTCGCTGTCCATGGTGGTGATCGCTTCCATGATCGCCGTCGGCGGCCTGGGCCAGATGGTGCTGCGCGGCATCGGCCGCCTGGACATGGGCCTGGCCACCGTCGGCGGCCTGGGCATCGTGCTGCTGGCCATCGTGCTGGACCGCATCACCCAGGCCATGGGCGAACCCCAGCGTGGCGGCCTGCGCTGGTGGCACCGCGGCCCGCTGGGCTGGTTGCTCAAGCTCCGCAAAAATTCCTGAAACGATAGCTGCCTGCGCTTATTCCATGAGCGCAAGCAGCACTTTTTACCTATTTTTCAACCAGGAGGACGAGACCATGACATCCATCACCCACGCCACGCGCACCCTGGCTGCTGTCGCTGCCAGCACCCTGGCCCTGAGCTGCCTGAGCGTCCAGGCCAATGAACGACCCGGCCAAGGCGTAAAGGTGCAGCCCCTGAAGAGCTCCATCGCCGAAGAAACCTTCCAGACCCTGCTGGTCATGAAAGCCCTGGAACAGCTGGGCTACGACGTGCAGCCGATCAAGGAAGTCGAGTACCCCACGGCCCACCTGGCCATCGGCAATGGTGACGCCACCTTCATCGCCTCGCACTGGAACCCCCTGCACGCGGATTACTACAAGAACGCCGGCGGCGATGCCAAGCTGTACCGCAAGGGCGTGTACTCCGACAATGCCGCCCAGGGCTACCTGATCGACAAGAAGACCGCCGACGCCTACAAGATCACCAACGTGGAACAGCTCAAGGATCCCAAGATCGCCAAGCTGTTCGATGCCGACGGTGACGGCAAGGCCGACCTGACCGGCTGCAACCCCGGCTGGGGCTGCGAAGCCATGATCGAGCACCACCTCGACGCCTACAAGCTGCGCGACACGGTCACCCACCAGCAGGGCACCTACTCGGCCCTGATCGCCAACACCATCACGCGCTACAAGGCCGGCCACCCCATCCTGTACTACGCCTGGACCCCTTACTGGGTCAGCAACGTGCTGCAGCCCGGCAAGGACGTGGTCTGGCTGGAGGTGCCCTTCTCCTCGGCCCCGGGTGCGCAAAAGGACGTGGACACCAAGCTGCCCAACGGCAAGAACTACGGCTTCGTGGTGAACAAGCAGCACATCGTGGCCAACAAGGCCTGGGCCGAGCAGAACCCTGCCGCGGCCAAGCTGTTCGAGGTCATGCAAGTGCCCGTGGGCGACATCAATGCCCAGAACCACATGATGAACCAGGGCCAGAACAAGCCCGCAGACATTGAGCGCCATGTCAACGGCTGGATCAAGGCCCACCAGTCCACCTTCGACGGCTGGCTGCAACAGGCCCGTGCCGCAGCACGCTGATTTCAGGAGGCTTCGGCCTCCTTTTTTGATGCACCCCACCTGCGTCGTCCGCGGGTGTGGGCAGCCGGGAAGAATGCGCCCATAATCGGTCACCCTCTGTTACTCAGCCTCCCTTCACATCCCCATGAGCGACACCCCTTCCCTGGTGCAAGGCACTGACGAACTTCTGGTCAGCCTGTGCAACTCCGTCACACGCGTCCTGAACGTCGCCACCACCTGCCACATCCAGTATTCCGGCATGGTGCAACGCATCAAGAAAACCTACCTCAAGCCCGATATCGGCTGCTTCGTGCTGTTCGACGGGGGGTTCTCAGGCCTGGTGATCATCAACTTCTCGGCCGCGGCCGCCATGGAGCTGTACCGCAGCTACCTGCTGAACATGGGCATGTCGGAAAGCGATCTGGCCAGCTCCCACACCTCGGATGAAGTCAGCAATGTGATGGGCGAGCTGATGAACCAGGTGGTGGGCGACTTCACGGGCAAGGTGCGCCGCGAGCTGCAGACCCACATCACGCAGAACCAGCCCAAGATGCTGGTGCTCAACAAACAGGTGCAGCTGAGCGTGGATGCCAATCTGGACAACCCGGAAGCCCGCCGCGTCACCTTCTACACCGCCAGCAACAACATCTTCTATCTGGAACTGGCCGTGGACAGCACCGAATTCATCAAGCTGCACGACTTTGATGCCGCAGAGGTGGTCGATCCCGACGCCATCATTGCCCAGGCCGCACAGCCCCGCCGCACTGACAGCAGCGCCGCCGCCGATACCGCCGACGTGGAAACCGAGGCCTTGCTCAAATCCCTGGGCATGTAAGCTGCCATCTGGCCCCGTGCCCAGCCCCGCCATGCGGGGCTTTTTGATGCATGGGCCGTGAACATCCACGCTGCAGGCCCCAGGTTTGCATTTGCGCAAACACCACACACGGCCAATTTGCAATAATTTGTGTCGGTTCTTTTTCCATCTCCTCTCTGCGTCTGCCATGTCACTGACCTTGGATGCGGTCCAGCAAAGCTCCAGACTTGCGACCGCACATGCCGATCTCGAGCGCTTATTGCGCGAGCAGCAGACCTTGCTGGACAGCGCGGGTGTTGGCATTGCCTTCATCAAGCACCGTGTGGTGGCCCGTTGCAACCACCATTTCGCCAAGATTTTTGGCTTTGCGCACTCGCAGCAAGCGATCGGCATCAGCAGCACCACCCTGCATGCCTCGCGGGAAGACTTCAAGGCCCTGGGGCGTGCCGCCGTAGACAGCCTGATCGATGGAAAAACCTTCAAGACCGAACGCCGGCTGCGACGCCGCAGCGGTCACCTGTTCTGGGCCAGCCTGACCGGCCACCTCATCAACCCAACGGCCCCGCAGGAAGGCTCCATCTGGATCATTGACGACATCGATGAAGAATGCCGTCGCAAGGCCCTGCTGACCGCCACCCTGCGCGAGAAGCAGTTGCTGTTCGAGACCGCGGCCGTCGGCATCGTGTACTGGCGCCGCGGCACCCCCAGCCGCTGCAACCCGCACCTGGCCAGCATGCTGGGCTACGAGGCCGAAGAGCTGATCCAGCTCGCGAATGTGCCGGCGACCCTGCGCCATGCCACCTCGCCCCTGGAAGTCTTGAGCGAGGTGGCCGCCAGCAGCCACGGCAACTTCGAAGGGGAAATCACCCTGCGCCACAAGCAGGGGCAGCTCATCGAATGCGAGGCACGCAGCCGCTGGGTGGACCCGTTGGACCACAGCCAGGGCGAAGTCTGGATCCTGGTGGACATCACCGAACGCAAGCACATCCAGGCCATCCTCACACAGACGCAGGCCGAGCTGGAAAGCCTGGTGCACGAACGCACCAACGAGCTCAGCGTCACCATCCAGACCTTGCACCAGGAGGTGGAGGACCGCAAGCGTGTGCAGGAGCGCATCCACTGGATGGCGCACTATGACCCGCTGACCGGCCTGCCCAACCGGGCACTGCTGGCAGAGCGCAGCAAGGCCGCAATCGCCACGGCCCAGGCCAACAGCAGCCCCCTGGCAGTGATCTTTCTGGACCTGGACCGCTTCAAGCACGTCAATGACTCGCTGGGCCACAAGGTGGGCGACGCCCTGCTCGAGCAGATCGCCAAGCGCCTGCGGGCCGTGGTGCGCGAAAAAGACACCGTGGCCCGCCTGGGCGGCGATGAGTTCGTGCTGTTGCTGCCCGGCGCCAACGCCCAGGGGGCAGCCCGCGTGGCTGGGAAGTTGCAGGAAGCCTCGCGCCAGCCCTACCAGATCGGCCACCACGAACTCAGCATGGCCCCCTCCATGGGCATCGCGCTGTTTCCGCAGGATGGGCAGGACATCGACAGCCTGACGCAATCTGCCGATGTCGCGATGTACCACGCAAAACTAGAGGGGCGCAACACCTACCGCTTCTTCACGCCGCAGATGCATGCCAAATCGGTGCGCGCCCTGCAGCTGGAAAACGCCATGCGCCGGGCGCTGGAGCGCAATGAGTTCACCCTGCACTACCAGCCGCAAATCTGCCTGCACACCGGGGAGATACGCAGTGTCGAAGCCCTGCTGCGCTGGCAACAGGCCGAGCTGGGCGCCATTTCCCCGGCCGAATTCATTCCGGTGGCAGAAGACAGTGGCCAGATTCTGCAGATCGGGGAATGGGTCCTCAAGAATGCCATAGCGCAATTGCAAGCCTGGCACCAGGCAGGCTTCCCGCACCTGAAAGTGGCGGTCAACCTGTCGGCCATCCAGTTCCACCAGCCCCAGTTGCCAGAGCTGGTGGGGCGCATCCTGCAGGAGTCCGACATTCCCGCCACCGCCCTGGAGCTGGAACTAACCGAGGGCGTTGCCGTGCACGACCCCCAGGCGGCCACCCAGACCATGGACGCCCTGCGGGAGCGAGGCGTCTGGCTGTCGATGGACGACTTCGGTACCGGTTATTCATCACTGAGCCAGCTCAAACGCTTCCAGATCTACAAGCTCAAGATCGACCAGTCGTTCGTGCACGACCTGGACCATGACAGCAACGATCGCGCCATCGTGAGCGCCATCATCCGCATGGCACAGGCACTGGGCATGCAGACCACAGCGGAAGGCGTGGAAACCGCGGCCCAGCTGGAGTTCCTGCGCGAACAAGGCTGTGATGAGGCCCAGGGCTACCTGTTCAGCCGCCCCCTGCCAGCGCCGCAGATTCACGCGCTGCTGAGCTCCTACCAGCCCTGGATCACACCCCAAGCGTCGAACACACAGGCGCGTTGAACGCCGTCTGCCCCTAACAGCACAGGCACCCCATGCCCTTGCAGGCCGGACTGGCAGTCGACGGACAGAGCGGTCAGGGGCTGGCTTCCAGCGGCGCCCATAGGCGCGGACCGCCGGCATCCAGGTGCGTCAGGTACACCCGCACCTCGAATTCCAGCTGGTGGTACTCAGGCTCCAGGTGGCAGCACAAGGCATAAAAATTCTTGTCGTGATCCGACTCACGCAAATGCGCCAACTCATGGGCCACGATCATTTTGAGGAACGGCTCGGGCATCTGCTTGAACAGCGATGCGATCCGGATCTCGTGCCGCGCATTCAAGCGCCCGCCCTGCACCACCGCCTTGCGGGTGTGCAGGCCCAAGGCATTGCGCATCACGTGCAGCTTGTTGTCATACGCCACGCTGTGCAGCACGCCCGCCTTGCGCAGGCGTGAGGTCTTCAGCGCATCCACATAGGCATACAGCGCCTTATCCGAGCGCAATGCATGGGCCTGCGGATGGCGACGCAGCAACCACTGCTCAATGCCCTGCGGCACAGCCAGCAACTGGGCCACCTGCTGCTGCAGCCCCGCAGGGTAGGCCTGCAGATAGGGCAATGAAGATGCCACCAAAGTGCCTCAAGAAAAAACCCGGCACAGCCGGGTTGGGTGGGTCAGGGGAAGGATCAATGCAAGTGGCGCGGACGACGACCACCGCTGCCCCCGCCATTGCGGGGACCGTTGTTGCCGCCGCGGGGAGGCAGCTTGCCGATCTCCAGCGAGCTGATCAGGCTGTCGAAGCGCTGCATGAACAGCTTGTCGATTTCGGCCACAACACCCACCAGCTCGGAGGCATCGAAGTGGCGCTCCATGGTGTGAATCACGTCCTGCACCAGCATGTCACGCTGAACTTTCATGATGGCAGCAGGATTGGGCCCCACAAACAGCATCACGAAGTCATCGCGGGCCTCGTCGGAGCGGTCGCCATCCTCCTCGTCAAACTCAGCATCGTAGAAGGTCACTTCAATGGCTGCACCCGTTTCGGCCAACTCGTTCAGCCCCATGCACATGTCGTCCAGGGACTGTCGGAAGTCCTCGTCACCAGACACCGTCCAGCACATTTGCAAGAGCGCATCCTTGGTGTTGAACTGGATGCCCGGCTCTTCTTCATACGCACTGGCCGCGCCAGCCGCCAAAGAGCGTGCCCCGGCATACGACCACAGCGGCTTGAGCGCTTCCTGCAACTGATCAAACGTCACATCTGCACGCAGTTGCACCTGTCCATGCACATGGATTTCAAAGGGCGCGTTATAGCTTGGCATTGTTTTCTTCACACGAGCGTGCGCCTGCAAGACGCGGACGCACAAAATAATCTGTGGAGGATTGTCGCACGCCTACCCACCCTCACCGAGCGATCTGCAGATTGCCCGCAATTTCCACCTGCACACCACGAGCCACCACATGGTCAAGATGCCGTGACACGCAAAACGCTCCCATCTTGCATGGAAGCAGCAAGGCCTCATGGCGATGCGGCCAGCGTGTCGGCATCACTCGGTGAGCGCCACCTCCTTCAAATACACCAGGTTCTCGCCACCATTTAAGGCAGCCCTAAATTGAGAAGGGCAAATGGGAAATGGGGACGCACACCAGCGTCTGCAGCGACCGTTGACGCAAAAAAAGACCCCTACTGGGGCCTTGGCTGGTTTGGCTTGTGCAGATTGCCGCACAGCTTTGCATGTTCATGGTGCCCCGGGCCGGAATCGAACCGGCACGCCGTTTTAATAGGCGGCGGATTTTAAGTCCGATGTGTCTACCAATTTCACCACCGGGGCACTGTTGCAAGCCCGCGAGCATAACCGATCTTCTAGCCATGCTTCGGACTGCACACACATGAAAAAAGGGAAGCTGTTGCTTCCCTTTTTGAATTGGAGCGGGAAATCGGGTTCGAACCGACGACCTATACCTTGGCAAGGTATCGCTCTACCAACTGAGCTATTCCCGCATTTTGGAGGCGCGATCCGGAGTCGAACCGGACTAGACGGATTTGCAATCCGTTGCATAACCGCTTTGCTATCGCGCCTGAACTGGAGCGGGAAATCGGGTTCGAACCGACGACCTATACCTTGGCAAGGTATCGCTCTACCAACTGAGCTATTCCCGCAAATCTTTCAATTACTTGAAAGAGCCAAAAAACCTGGAGCGGGAAATCGGGTTCGAACCGACGACCTATACCTTGGCAAGGTATCGCTCTACCAACTGAGCTATTCCCGCGAATCTTTCAATTGCTTGAAAGAGACAAAAACCTGGAGCGGGAAATCGGGTTCGAACCGACGACCTATACCTTGGCAAGGTATCGCTCTACCAACTGAGCTATTCCCGCTTATCAACGAAGCCCTAAATTCTACAACAGAAACTCAAGCACCGATGCGATGGAATGAATTGTAGCGCAATTTTTTGACACTCCAGAAAACAGCGCTACAAAATTTCATCAATGCTTCACCGCTCGCGTCTTCTTGGCCGCAGGCTTGCGCACCACAGACTTGGTGGCAGCCACGCCAGCCGGCGGGACAGCTGCTACGTCCTCATCCAATGCGACGGGCATGCGCTCCAGGGCGACCCTGAGCACCTCATCGATCCAGCGCACAGGAATGATTTCCAGCTCGGTCTTGACGTTCGCAGGTATCTCTTGCAGGTCTTTCACATTCTCCTGGGGGATGAGGACCGTTTTGATGCCACCGCGCAATGCGGCCAGCAGCTTTTCCTTCAAGCCGCCAATCGCGGTCACTTCCCCTCGCAAAGTGATTTCACCGGTCATTGCCACATCGGCCCGCACCGGAATGCCCGTCAATGCCGACACGAAGGCAGTCGTCATGGCAGCACCTGCGCTGGGACCATCCTTGGGGGTTGCGCCATCGGGCACATGCACATGGATGTCGCGCTTTTCAAAAGCAGCGTCTTCAATCCCTAGCATGCGGGCACGGCTGCGCACCACGGTTCGTGCAGCCTCGACCGACTCTTTCATGACATCGCCCAGCGAGCCCGTACGCAGGATGTTGCCTTTCCCCGGCATGGTAGCCGCCTCAATGGTCAGCAAATCACCCCCCACCTCGGTCCAGGCCAGCCCCACCACCTGCCCCACTTGATTGAGCTGCTCGGCACGTCCGTAGGTGAATTTGTGGACACCCAAATAGTCATCAAGATTTGCCGCCTTGACAATCACCTTGGGCTTGAGCTGCTTCAGCTGCAAGCCCTTGACGACCTTACGGCAGATTTTCGACAGCTCGCGTTCCAAAGAGCGTACCCCCGCTTCACGCGTGTAGTAGCGAACGATGTCACGGATGGCATCGTCCTTGACCTCGAGCTCACCTTCTTTCAGGCCATTGTTGGAGATCTGCTTGGGCAGGAGGTACCGCTTGGCAATATTGAGCTTTTCGTCTTCCGTGTAGCCAGACAGACGAATCACTTCCATGCGATCCAGCAGCGCTGGAGGAATATTCATGGAATTGGACGTTGCCACGAACATCACGTCGCTCAGGTCGAAATTGACCTCCACGTAGTGATCACCAAAGGCATTGTTTTGCTCCGGGTCCAACACCTCCAGCAAAGCGCTGGAGGGGTCCCCGCGGAAGTCCATGCCCAGCTTGTCGATCTCGTCGAGCAAGAACAGCGGATTGCGTGTTCCGACCTTCTCTAAGCTTTGCAAGACTTTGCCGGGCATCGCACCGATGTAGGTGCGGCGGTGCCCACGAATTTCCGCCTCGTCGCGCATGCCGCCCAGAGCCATGCGCACATACTTGCGCCCCGTCGCCTTGGCAATCGACTGCCCCAGCGAGGTCTTGCCCACACCGGGCGGCCCGACCAGGCACAAAATGGGCGCCTTGACCTTGTCCACACGCTGCTGCACGGCAAGATATTCCAGAATGCGATCCTTGACCTTTTCCAGGCCAAAGTGGTCAGCGTTCAGCACCTCTTCAGCATTCGCCAGATCATGCTTGATCTTGGTTTTTTTCGACCAAGGCAAGCCCGTCAACACATCGATGTAGTTGCGCACCACCGTGGCTTCGGCAGACATGGGCGACATCAGCTTGAGCTTCTTGAACTCCGCTTCGGCTTTCTTGCGCGCCTCTGCAGGCATCCTGGCAGCCTTGATCTTCTTCTCGATCTCCTCGAGATCGGCGCCATCCTCGCCCTCCCCCAACTCCTTCTGAATCGCTTTGACCTGCTCGTTCAAATAAAAATCGCGCTGGTTCTTCTCCATCTGGCGCTTGACGCGACCGCGAATCTTCTTATCGACATTCAGGATATCGACTTCGCGCTCCAGTTGCTCGAAGAGATTCTCCAGCCGCTCTTTCACGTTTGCCAGATTCAGAACCAACTGCTTGTGGTCCAGTTTCAAAGGCAAATGCGCCGCAATCGTGTCGGCCAAACGACCCGCATCATCAATCCCGGCAATCGATGTCAGGATTTCAGAGGGAATCTTCTTGTTCAGCTTGACGTACTGATCGAACTGCTGCGACACCGCGCGGCGCAACGCCTCCACTTCACTCGCATCCGCCACAGGCTCGCCAGCATCCATGGGCACACAAGCAGCCACAAAATGCGTCTCCTGATCCTGCACATCCAACAACTTGGCGCGCTGCTGCCCCTCCACCAGCACCTTGACCGTGCCGTCGGGCAGCTTGAGCATTTGCAAAATGGTTGAAATGCTTCCGACCTCGAACAGATCGGAGACTGCGGGCTCATCCTTGGACGCTGTTTTCTGCGCCACCAGCATGATGCGACGATCCGCCTCCATGGCCAGCTCCAGAGCTTTGATGCTCTTGGCACGACCCACAAACAGCGGAATCACCATATGCGGGAACACCACCACATCGCGCAAAGGCAACAGTGGCAGTTGCGCACGCTCGGTGACTGACAACTCCGTTGATCCAGACATGGAACTCCTTACTCGCCAGCGCCGCATTGCGGACGCTGACTAATCAATTGCACTGCTGCAGGCAGCTTGCACCTGCCAGCTTGAGCCACGGCACGAACACCCGTACGCACCAGTAGCTCTATCCGATTTCACTCAAGCTTTCTTCGCGGCTTCTCGGTACACCAGCAAAGGCGTCTTGCCTTCAGCGATGGTGGACTCCTCCACCACCACCTTCTCTACATTTTCAAGATTCGGCAACTCGAACATGGTGCTCAGCAAGGACTGCTCAAGAATGGAGCGCAGTCCACGTGCACCGGTCTTGCGGGCGATCGCCTTGCGCGCAATCGCACCGAGCGCGGCAGGACGCACTTCCAGTTCCACACCTTCCATGGCCAGCAGCTTGCTGAATTGCTTGACCAGCGCATTCTTGGGCTCGGTCAAGATGCGCACCAAAGCTTCTTCATTCAATTCGGTCAGCGCCGTCACAACCGGCATACGCCCCACGAGTTCGGGGATGATGCCGAACTTGATCAGGTCTTCCGGCTCAATCTCGCGGAACAGCTCGGTCAACGAACGATTGGCCTTGCTGCGCACGGCGGCGCCGAAACCGATCCCCGATGCCTCGGTTCGGTTTTCAATCACCTTTTCCAGGCCTTGGAACGCACCGCCGCAAATGAACAGGATGTTGGTGGTATCAACCTGCAGAAAGTCTTGGTTGGGGTGCTTGCGCCCACCTTGGGGGGGCACACTGGCCATGGTGCCCTCGATCAGCTTCAGCAATGCTTGCTGTACGCCTTCACCCGACACATCCCGAGTGATGCTGGGGTTGTCGGACTTGCGCGAGATCTTGTCGATTTCATCGATGTAGACGATGCCGCGCTGGGCGCGCTCAATGTTGTAGTCGCAGCTTTGCAGCAGCTTCTGAACGATGTTTTCAACGTCCTCACCCACGTAGCCTGCCTCGGTCAAGGTCGTTGCATCGGCCATGACGAAAGGCACATCCAACTGCCGCGCCAAGGTTTGCGCGAGCAAGGTCTTGCCCGAACCCGTGGGACCGATCAGCAAAATATTGCTTTTCGACAGCTCCACATCGTCCTTGCCGGCCTTGTCCTTGTGATTCAGACGCTTGTAGTGGTTGTAGACCGCCACCGCCAACGTGCGCTTGGCCTGCTCCTGGTCGATCACATAGTTGTCGAGATTGGCCTTGATTTCTGCAGGCGTAGGCAGATCTCCACGCGCTTCGCGTGGGCTATTGCCCGGCACTTCATCGCGGATGATTTCATTGCACAAGTCAATGCATTCATCGCAGATGAAGACGGACGGACCAGCAATCAGCTTTTTGACCTCGTGCTGGCTCTTGCCGCAGAAGGTGCAATAGAGGTTCTTTTCGCTGGATGTGCCTTTTTTCTCGGCCATGGGGGCTACGCCTTGTTTACGTCAATAGAGAGAGGATGATAGCAATGAAAAAACGGCGCTATCCGAAGGGGAAAGCGCCGCCTGCTGCCTAGCAGCGCCGTGTGTTACACGCGCTTTTCGATCACGCTGTCGACCAAGCCATAGTCTTTGGCTTCGTGCGCTGACAGGAAGTAGTCACGCTCGGTGTCGTGCTGGATTTTTTCCAGTGGCTGGCCAGTCTGCTCGGCCAAGAGTTTGTTCAGACGCTCGCGTGTCTTCAGAATTTCGCGGGCATGGATCTCGATTTCCGTGGCCTGGCCCTGGGCACCACCCAATGGCTGGTGGATCATGACTTGCGAGTTGGGCAAGGCGAATCGCTTCCCCTTGGCGCCCGCGGACAGCAAGAAAGCGCCCATGCTGGCGGCCATACCGCAGCACAGCGTGGACACATCGGGCTTGATGAAATTCATGGTGTCAAAAATCGCCATGCCTGCACTGACCGAACCGCCGGGGCTGTTGATGTAGAAGGAAATATCCTTGTCAGGATTCTCGCTCTCCAGGAACAGCAACTGCGCCACCACCAGATTGGCCGTCTGGTCATTCACCGGACCCACCAAAAAAATCACGCGCTCTTTGAGCAAGCGGGAATAGATGTCATAGGACCGCTCACCACGGCCTGACTGCTCAATCACCATGGGCACCATACCCAAACCTTGCATATCCAATGCGCTCATGTTTTCTCCATACGATGGAACAGAACAAATACTGTAACCAAGAAATGAAATGGGGCCTGCACTCGAAAGCACAAGCCCCGGAATCAGAACTTTTTAGGCCACACCCACCTTCTCAAGGCAGATGTGGCAGCAAGCCAGCTTGATTACGCTTGACCCATCAGTTCTTCAAACGACACAGCCTTGTCGCTGACCTTGGCCTTGCCCAGCACAAATTCGGTCACGTTGTTTTCAATCACAACAGCTTCCACTTCCGCCAGACGTTGGCGATCACCGAAGTACCAACGCACCACCTCTTCAGGCTTCTCATAGGAAGCAGCCAGCTCGTCCACGTGGGCCTTCAGTTGCTCAGGAGTGGCTTCCAGCTTGTTGGTCTTGACCAGTTCAGCCACCACCAAGCCCAGGCGCACACGGCGCTCAGCTTGGGGCAGGAAGATGTCTTCAGGAATTTCAGCCTTGTCCGCATCCTTGATGCCGCGTTGCTTCAGGTCAGCGCGCGCGCCTTCCATCAGACGGGCCACTTCAGCTTGCACAGACGCCTTGGGCAGATCCAGCTCGGCAACCGACACCAGGGCATCCATCACAGCTTGCTTGTTGCGGGCCTGCAGGCGGAACTTCACTTCACGTTCCAGGTTCTTCTTGATGTCTGCGCGCAGAGCTTCCACGCTGCCATCAGCAATGCCCAGCGACTTCACCAGCGCCTCGTTGACTTCGGGCAGGTGCGCAGCTTCCAGCTTGTTCACAGTCACCAGGAAGTCGGCCGTCTTGCCAGCCACATCCTTGCCATGGTAGTCCTCAGGGAATGCCAGAGGAAAAGTCTTGGACTCGCCCGCCTTCATGCCACGCACAGCGTCTTCAAACTCCTTGAGCATCTGGCCTTCGCCCACCAGGAACTGGAAGCCTTCAGCCTTGCCGCCGGCAAATGCTTCGCCATCGATCTTGCCTTCGAAATCCACGGTCACGCGGTCGCCATCCACAGCGGCTTCGTCGGCTGCACGCTGGGCGAAAGTGCGGCGCTGCTTGCGCAGGATGTCCAGGGTCTTCTCGATGGCAGCATCATCCACCTCAGCGGTCAGCTTTTCCACTGCTGCGCCGGCCAGATCACCGATCTTCACTTCAGGAAACACTTCGAACACGGCTTCGAAATCGGCATGACCTTCGGCAGCGCCTTCCTTTTCGGAAATACGAGGCTGACCTGCCACGCGCAGACCGGTTTCGGCCACAGCCTGGGCAAAAGCTTCGCCCACCTTGTCGTTCAGCACTTCATACTGAACGGAGTAGCCATAACGCTGCGCAACCACATTCATGGGCACCTTGCCAGGACGGAAACCGTCCATCTTCACAGTGCGTGCAACCTTCTTCAGACGCGCTTCAACTTCGGTCTGGATCGCAGCGAGGGGCAGGCTCAGCGTGATTTTGCGCTCAAGCTTCTCGAGAGTTTCAACTGTAACGGCCATGGTGATTCCTAATTCGGGGAAAGTAGTGGACCGAGCCGGCTGCAGTTCACAGCCTGCACCGTATTCCGCATAGTCTCACTGGAATGTGGTGCGCGGGGCGGGACTCGAACCCGCACAGTGTTGCCACCGTCAGGACCTAAACCTGGTGCGTCTACCAATTTCGCCACCCGCGCGGTCTGGATAACAACGGACCGGCATACACCGACCCGCGTCATAGGTCAATCGGCGATTTTAACCGCTAAAACTTCGCAGCAGAACGACAGCGCCCATCATTTTTCAGGGAAAAAGTGGACATCCGGGCGTTTTACGCGGAACCACGCCGCATACATTGCCGGCAGGGCGAACAGCGTCAGGACCGTCGCCACGATCAGACCGCCCATGATGGCCACCGCCATCGGCCCCCAGAACACGCTGCGTGACAGCGGGATCATGGCCAGGACCGCAGCGGCGGCCGTCAGCACGATGGGGCGCAAGCGCCGCACCGCGGCTTCCACGATGGCATCCCAGGCCGGCACGCCCCGCTCGCGGTCCGATTCAATCTGATCGATCAGGATGACCGAATTGCGCTGAATCATCCCCATCAGGGCGATCACACCCAACAGGGCCACGAAACCAAACGGGCGGTTGAGCAGCAGCAAGGCAGCCGCCACACCCGCAATCCCCAGCGGGCCGGTCATGAACACCAGCAAGGCACGGCTGAAGCTGTGCAATTGCAGCATCAGCAAGGTGAACACCAGGAACAGCATGACAGGAATGCCGGCTGCAATCGAGGAAGCCCCCTTGGCACTTTCCTCCACCGCACCGGCCACGACGATGCGATAGTCCCCCCAGCCTTCCGCCGTCCACTGCACCTGCAAACGGTCCAGCTGCGGCTTTAGCGCCTGTGTCAGCGTCGCGCCCTGCAGCCCCTCGCGGACATCGCCCTGCACCGTGATGGCATAGCTGCGCGCATCCCGCCACAGCACCCCCGGCTCCCAGGCAAACACCGGCTGGGCAATCTGCAGCAAAGGGATCGACTTGCCCGATGCCGTGGGCACATAGGCCGCCGCCAGGTCCGACAACGCATCGCGCTCTTCGAGCGGCTGGCGCAAGACGATGTTGATGAGCTTGTCGCCCTCGCGATACTGGCCGATCGTGGTGCCCGAGAACATGGTCTGCATGGCCTGGGCGATCGACTGGCTGCTGACACCCAGGGCACGCGCCTTGTCTTGGTCGATCTCAAGGCGCATGGCCTTGACCGACTCGTTCCAGTTGTCGTTGACCCCACGCAGATCGGGGTGCTGCTGCATCACGGCCTTCACGCGGTCCGCCAGCACACGCAGCTGCTGCGCATCCGGCCCCACCACCCGGAACTGCACAGGATAGGGCACGGGCGGCCCACTGGGTAGCAGCTTGGCGCGCGACCGCACCTCGGGAAATGCCTGCGCCAGCTCTGCCGGCAAAGCCCGCATCAAATGGTTGCGCGCCGCCAGGTCATCCATCATCACGATGAATTGCGAGACATTGGTTTGCGGGAACACCTGGTCCAGCGGCAGATAGAAACGCGGCACACCCGAGCCCACCCACACCGTCACGCTCTGCACCCCGGTCTGTGCCCGCAGGAAGGTCTCCATGCGCTGGGCCACCTGCTCATTGCCGGCAAACGAAGTCCCCTCGGGGAACCAGGCGTCCACCAGGATCTCCGGCCGGTTGGAATCCGGAAAGAACTGTTGCTGCACCCGCGTCATGCCGAACAACCCCAGGCCAAACACCGCTGCCGTGACCGCGATCGTCAGCCAGCGGTGCCCGACACACCATGTCACCGCCGCACGAAACCATTCATAGAAGGCACTGTCGAACACCTCGTGCGGATCCTGGGCAAATCCGGCCTGCACCGTCCGCTGCGGCTCTTTGAGGAACAGGCTGCCCAGGTAGGGCACGAAATACACCGAGGCCACCCAGCTGATCACCAGGGCGATCACGGTGACCGCGAAGATGGCAAAAGTGTACTCCCCGGTCATGGACTGGGCCATGCCGATCGGCAGGAAGCCGGCCGCCGTGATCAGGGTCCCGGTCAGCATCGGCTTGGCTGTGATGTCATACGCGAAGGTGGCCGAGCGCAGCTTGTCATAACCCTCTTCCAGCTTGCGCACCATCATCTCGACCGCAATGATGGCGTCGTCCACCAGCAAGCCCAGGGCGATGATCAGCGAGCCCAGGGACACCTTGTGCAAGCCGATCTTCCAGTACCACATGGCCAGAAAGGTCGCTGCCAGCACCAGGGGAATGGTGACCGCCACCACCAGCCCCGGCCGTGGATCGATGTACCAGCGGCGCCACCACACGGTGGCCTCCGCACGTTTGTGCAGCCCCAGGCTGACAAAGCTCACCGCCAGCACCACCACCACCGCCTCGACCAGCACCTTGATGAACTCATTGACCGATTCGGTCACTGCCCTCGGCTGGTCCTGGATGTTGACCAGCTCCACCCCGACCGGCAGCTTGGGGCCGATCTGCGCCACCGCCTGACGCAGGGCGTGGCCCAGGCCCACGATGTCTCCACCCTTGGTCATCGAAATGCCCAGGGCGATCACTTCGCGCCCTTCGTGACGCACCTTGACACTGGGTGGGTCCTCGTAGCCGCGCGTCACACTGGCAATGTCACCCAGCTTCAGCAGCACACCGGACGGCGCACGCACCGGCATGGACCGCACCTGCTCCAGCGCATCAAACTGACCGGCCACGCGGATCTGCACCTGCTCCTGCGGCAGCTGCAGCACGCCGGACCCCTCGATGGCGTTTTGCTGGTTCAACTGCCCCACCACCTGATTGACGTCCAGCCCCATGGGCGCCAGGCGCTTCTGGGACAGCTCAACGAAGATGCGTTCGTTCTGCACGCCGAACAGCTCGACCTTGGCCACATCCTTGACCCGCAGCAACTGCTGGCGCACGTCATCGGCAAAGGTCTTCAGCTCGGCGTAGCTGTAACCCTCGCCCGACAGGCCATAGATGACCCCGTAGACATCCCCGAACTCGTCGTTGAAAAACGGCCCCTGCACCCCCTGCGGCAGGGTGTAGCGCATGTCACCGACCTTCTTGCGCACGGTGTACCAGAGGTTGGCCACATCCTGGGGGCGCGAGTTGTCCCGCAGCTGGAAGATGACCTGGGACTCCCCGGGTTTGGAGTAGCTGCTGATCTTGTCGGCGTAGGGCACCTCCTGCAGGGTGCGCTCGATCTTGTCGGTCACCTGCTCCGCCACCTGCTGGGCCGATGCCCCAGGCCAGTAGGTGCGCACCACCATCGCACGGAAGGTGAACGGCGGGTCTTCATCCTGCCCCAGCTGGAAATAGGCGGCCCCGCCCAGCAGCAGGATCACCACCATCAGGTAACGCGTCAGCGGGATGTGCTGCAGCGCCCAGCGCGACAGATTGAAGCCCTGCTTGTCCGGCGCCGGTTGCGGCGCTTGGTCTTGGTCACTCATGGTTGGCTCCAGGCTCAGTGCGCGGCTTCAGGGTGGCGTGGCTGGTAGACGCTGACCTTCTGGCCCTGCGTCAACACGTGGGTGCCCGTCACCACCACCTGCATGCCCGGCTCCAGGCCCGAGGCAATCACCACCTCGCTGCCCTCGACGCTGCCCACCTCCACACGCTGCGCTTGCACGGTGGCACTGGCAGGATCGAAGCGCCAGACCATGGACGCACCCTGCTGCTGCCACAACGCCGTGGTCGGCAGCTTCAAGGCGACCTGGGCTGCCGCCGCCCCGGAATCCATGGACACATAGGCCGTCGCGCCCAGGTCCGGCTGGGGCTGGCCTTGCAGGCCCACCTTCACGCTGTAGGTGCGTGTGACCGGGTCGGCGCTGGCGGCCATCTCGCGCACCGTGGCCGACAGTCTCTCGGCCGTGGACCAGATGCGTACCTGCACTGCCTGTCCCACTGCGATCTGACCGCGCGCACCTTCGGGCACGGCGATCACCGCATCGCGCGGCCCATCGTGGGCCAGTTGCAGCACCGCGGTGCCCGCGGACACCACCTGCCCCGGCTCGGCACTCACCGCAGTGATCACCCCGGCGGCCGGCGCCAGCAACCGGGCATAGCTGCTCTGGTTGCTCTGGGCTGCAGCCTGGGCCTGGGCCTGCTCCAGCTGCGCCTGGGCCGATTGCAGGCTGGCGCGGCGGCGATCCAGCTCCACCCCGCTGATGAAGCCCTTCTCCTTCAGGGCCGAGAAGCGCTGCCAGTCCGCCTGCGCCAGGTCCCGCTGCGTCCGTGCGGCGGCCACCTGGGCCTGCGCGGCCTGGGCGGCCAGCGCATAGTCCTGGCCGTCGATTTCGGCCAGCACCTGCCCCTGGCGCACCACATCACCGACATTCACGGCACGCCGCACCAGCTTGCCCGCCACCTGAAAGCCCAGGCGCGATTCGGTCTGTGCCCGCACATCCCCGGCATATTCCACCCGGGTCTGCAGCGGGCTGGCCCCCACCTCCAGCAACTTCACCGCACGCACCGGCTCAGGCGCCGGCGCCTGGCGCGAACAGGCCGACAACGTCAACGCCACCAGCGCGACAACGCAAAGGCCCAGGCTGGGCCGCAACCGAAGAGTAGAAACCATGGAGGGGGAAAAGATAAGTTACTGACTGATTGGTTAGCAATCTAGGAGAGCCCCCGCAACCTGTCAAGCGACAATCACGGCGTGAACACGCCCGCCCCCTCCTCCAGCCCGCAAGCCGCCCCGGTCACGCACTACGAGAACTTCCCCGTCGCGTCCTGGCTGTGCCCGGCCCCGCTGCGCCAGCCGATTGCCGCAATCTACGCGTTTGCGCGTGCGGCCGACGATCTGGCCGACGAAGGCACGGCCACGCCCGCCCAGCGTTTGCAGCAGCTGCAGGCCTACCGCAGCGAACTGCACGCCACGGCCGGCGGCCAGCCCCCGGCGCCGCACTGGGCGCACATTTTTGCGCCGCTGCAACACCAGCTGCAACAGCGGCAACTACCGGTCGGGCTGCTGGACGATCTGCTCAGCGCCTTCATCCAGGACATCGAGAAGACGCGCGATGGCGCCACCTACGCCGACCGGGAGGCACTGCTGGACTATTGCCGCCGCTCCGCCAATCCGGTGGGCCGCCTGCTGCTGCACCTGTATGGCGTGCACGATGCGCAGGCCCTGGCGCACAGCGACGCCATCTGCACGGCGCTGCAGCTGATCAACTTCTGGCAGGACCTGAGCGAAGACATTCCGCGCCAGCGGCACTACCTGACCGATGCCGACTGCCAACGCTGGGACGTCACCCGGCAGGACCTGGCACGGCAACAGCTCACCCCGTCCATACAAAAACTCATAGCTGACAACGCAGCATGGGCAAGGGCCAGCATGCAAAAAGGCTTGCCACTTGTGCACCGCCTGCCCGGGCGCATCGGCTGGGAGCTGCGCCTGGTGGTGCAAGGCGGCTTGCGCGTGCTGGACCGGGTGGAGGCACAACAAGGCGCCAGCCTGCACACGCGCCGTACCCTGGGCAAGGTCGACCTGCCGCGCATGCTCTGGCGTGCGCTGTGGATGTGATCGCACGCCCCATGCAAAAGGCCGGTGCATGCACCGGCCTGGAACTTCAGAGGGGCCGCGGTTTTACGCGGCTTCGTTCACCGACTCGGCCGGCGCCAGCACAGGCGAAGCCAGCGTGCGCTGCCCCTGGGACACCGCAGGCCTGGCCGTGGCCGCGGACGCACCGGGGCGGCTGTAGCTGCTGATGTACGGCGTGCCCGTGGTGGCGCCGGCTTCCAGCACAAACTGGGTCGACATTTCCGCCATCTGGCGCGCCTGCTCCTGCAACGCGCTCGAGGCGGCCGAGGTTTCCTCCACCAGGGCGGCGTTCTGCTGGGTCACGTCGTCCAGGTTCGAGACCGCATCGTTGATCTGCGCCAGGCCCTTGGACTGCTCGCGGCTGGCATCGGCAATCTCGTGCACGATGCTGGACACCCGCGCAATGCTCTGCACGATGTCCTCCATGGTCTTGCCGGTGCGGTGCACCTGGTCGCTGCCCACACGCACGCGGTTGACCGAGTCGTTGATCAGCACCTTGATTTCCTTGGCCGCCTCGGCCGAGCGGCCCGCCAGCGAACGCACCTCGCTGGCCACCACGGCAAAGCCACGACCTTGTTCACCGGCGCGTGCGGCTTCCACGGCCGCGTTCAGCGCCAGGATGTTGGTCTGGAAGGCAATGCTGTCGATGACCCCGATGATGGCCTCGATCTTCTTGGCCGAGGTGTTGATGTCCTCCATGGTCGCCACCACCTGCGACACCATCTCGCCGCCACGCTGCGCCACCTCGGTGGCCCCCGAGGCCAGCTCGCTGGCGCGCGAGGCGCTGTCCGCGTTCTGCTGCACCGTGCTCGACAACTCCTCGGTGGCCGAGGCCGTCTGCTGCAGCGAGGCCGCCTGCTGCTCGGTGCGCATCGACAGGTCACCCGTGCCCGCCGCCACCTGGGTCGAGGCGCCGGCAATCGCATCGGCACCGCTGCGCACCTTGTAGATGATGTCGTGCAGGTGCGTGCGCATGTCTTCCATCTGCACCAGCAGTTCGGTGATTTCATCCTTGCCGCTGACCGCCACGCGCTGAGAGATGTCGCCCGCCGCAATCGCCTGGGCGGTGTGGTGTGCGGACTTGAAGCCGTGGCTCATGCGGCGCAGCAGCGACACCGACAGCAGCGTGGCCGGCAGACCGCCCAGCAGCACGCACAGCACGAACACCAGGATGCTGAAGTGGTAGCGCTCGGACGCCGCCTGGTAGGCCACGTCCGCCTGGGTGATCTGCAGGCCCTTGAAGGCGCCGACCAGGGCCACCAGCATGTCACCCTCCTCGCGCCCCAGGGCCAGGAAGCGCGACATCTGCTCGCTGCTGAAGTCGCCGCTCTCCATGCCACGCACAATCTCGCCCAGCTTGGCGTTCCAGGCGTTCTGCGCACGGATGGCCTCCGCGAACATTTCCTTTTCCATGGGCTCGGTGACGATCTTGGCCAGTTGCTGCTGCCACTCCACGCCCTTGTCGAGGTTGTGTCGGATCAGCTCCAGGTGACTGGACGTGGGGTGGTCGTGCAGGGCCGACAGGGGGTTGTCGGGGGCGTGCTGGAACGACAACAGGGTCTGCATGCGCATCTGCGACACGCTTTCGTTGATCGAGTCGGCCAGCAAGATGCGCTGCAGCGACTCGTCGTGCAAGGAACGCAGGCTATCCCGAGAGCTCATCAAGCCATACCAGCTCATGCCGATGACCACCGCCATCGATGCGAAGTAACCGAAAAAGACCAGCATGTACCGCTGTGTCAGACGCAGGGAATTGAAGCTCGGCATCTCGTATGCTTGTATCAAATTGCAACCCTATGATCTTAGGGGCTTGCCTGAAAAATAAGCACACCCTTCCATTGATGCAGATCAAGCCGCACACTAATCCAGCGCACAGCGCCGCGGCCCTGCCCAAGCATGTGACAATCGCCCGCCATATGAATCCGGAAACCTACGTCCAAGAAAAAGCCGCCGCCTCGGGCAGCAGCTTTTATTACGCCTTCCTCTTTCTGCCAGCCAATCGCCGGGCCGCGATCACCGCGTTCTATGCGTTCTGCCGCGAAGTGGACGATGTCGTGGACGAGGTGCAGGACGTGGGCGTGGCCGCCCAGAAGCTGGCCTGGTGGCAGCAGGAAGTGGCCCAGGCCTTTGGCGGACAGCCCAGCCACCCGGTGACACTGGCCCTGATGCCGCACGTGGCCGAGTTCGGGATCGAGCAGCGCCACCTGCAGGCGGTGATCGAGGGCTGTCAGATGGACCTGGAGCAGACCCGCTACCTCGACTTTGCCGGCCTGCAGCGCTATTGCCACCTGGTCGCCGGCGTCGTCGGCGAAGTGGCAGCCCGTATCTTCGGCCAGACCGACCCGGCCACCACCGCCTACGCCCACAAGCTGGGCCTGGCCTTCCAGCTCACCAACATCATCCGCGACGTGGGCGAAGACGCCATGCGCGGGCGCATCTACCTGCCCATCAGCGAGCTGCAGCAGTTCGACGTCAAGGCCCACGAGATCACCAAGCGCGAATACTCGGACCGCTTCACGGCCCTGATGCGCTTCCAGGCGCAACGCGCCCACCAGCTCTACGACGAAGCCCTGGCGCTGCTGCCGGCGGCCGACCGCCGCACCCAGAAGCCTGGGCTGATGATGGCCAGCATCTACCGCACCCTGCTGCGCGAGATCGAAGCCGGCCAGTTCCAGGTGCTGCACCAGCGCATTGGCCTGACGCCGCTGCGCAAGCTGTGGCTGGCGTGGAAGATGCAGGCCCTGGGCCGCATGTAAGGGCCATGCCCCAGCCGCAGCGCATCGCCATCGTGGGCGGCGGCTGGGCCGGCATGGCCGCCGCCGTCGCCCTGCAGCAGCAGGGCCACCAGGTGCAGGTCTGGGAAGCCAGCCGCCAATGGGGCGGCCGTGCCCGCGCCCTGGACATTCCCGCACCCGACGGTGGCCACTGCACGGTCGACAACGGCCAGCACATCCTGATCGGCGCCTACCAGGCCTGCCTGCAGCTGATGCGCACCGTCGGCGTGCCGGCCGCAGCCCTGCAGCGCCTGCCGCTGGATCTGCGCTACGCCGATGGCCAGGGGCTGCACCTGCCCGACTGGGCCCCGCCCTGGGACGCGGCCTGGGGCATTGCCCGCGCCCGCGGCTGGCACTGGCGTGAGAAGCTGGCCCTGCTGCGCACGGCCCAGCGCTGGCAGCGCCAGCAGTTCCAGTGCCCGGCCAGCGCCAGCGTGGCCGACCTGTGCCAGGGCCTGCCGGCGCGCCTGCTGCAGGACTTTGTCGATCCCCTGTGCATTTCGGCCCTGAACCTGCCGGCCAGCGCCGCCAGCGGGCAGATTTTCTTGCGGGTGCTGCAGGATGGGCTGTTCAGCGGACGGGGCGGCTCCAACCTGCTGATTCCGCGCACCGACCTGTCCACCCTGTTCCCGGCCACAGCCGCCGCCTGGCTGCAGCAACATGGCGCCCGGCTGCGCCTGGGTGAGCGCGTGCAGGCCCTCAGCCCCCCGACAGACCATGGCGCCGCCTGGCAGGTGGAGGGCGAAAGCATGGATGCCGTGGTACTGGCCACGCCCTGCGCCGAGGCGGCACGCCTGGTGCAAGGCCTGCAGGGGGTGCCCGCGCCGCTGTCCGGGCGCACCACCGCCTGGGCCAGCGGCGCACAGGCGCTGCCGCACACGGCGATCGCCACGGTCTATGCCCACACGGCGCAGGGCCCTGGCCTGCCGGCGCCCATGGTGGCCCTGCGCAGCCAGGCGGACGCCCCCGCGCAGTTCGCCTTCGACAAGGGACAACTGGGAGGGCCGGCCGGCCTGCTGGCCCTGGTGGTCAGCGCCAGCCAGGGCGACAAGGCACTGCTGCAGTCGCAGGTGCTGGCGCAGGCCCGCACGCAGCTGCGCCTGCCCGATCTGCAGCCGCTGAAAACCGTGGTCGACAAGCGCGCCACCTTTGCCTGCACGCCCGGCGTGCAGCGCCCCGCTGCCGACATCCTGCCGGGCCTGTGGGCCTGCGGCGACTATGTGCAAGGCCCCTACCCCGCGACGCTGGAAGGTGCGGTGCGCAGCGGCCTGCAGGCGGCTGCGGCGGTGAGCAATTTTCTAAAAACATAGCTGGCAGCGCGCAAAGACAAAGCACTTCAGGCCTTTTATGGCCCAAAGTGCTTGATTTGCATGCGCTGACAGCTATGGTTTGAGAAGCGATCATTTTTCCAGGTACCACTGGATCACGACCTTCGCCAGAAAGCCGATGAAGCCCACGGACAGGCCCAGGAACAGCACAAAGGTGCCGAACTTGCCGGCCTTGGACTGCCAGGCCAGGTGACCAATGATGAACAGCATGAAGAGGATGAAGGCCCCCACGCCGTAGGTCAGGAAAAATTCCGAAATTTGTTGTTCTGTAAAACCGAAGATCACAACACAGGTCCTAGAAACCTCTCCGCCCTGGCACGCCGTGCGCCGCCTCCCGCAGCGCAAAGTCGGAGGCATCCACCAGATCGCGGTAGGCATGCCAGCTTGCATGGCCCAGCATGGGCATCACAAACACCAACCCCAGCAGCAACGACGCCAGGCCCAGCAAGGTAAACATCAAAATCAACCCCGCCCACACGGCCATGGGAATGGGGTTTTGCAAAATCACCAGCCAGCTAGTGAGCACCGCCTGCGGCAAAGAAACCTTGCGATCAAGCAACAAAGGCATAGAAACCACGCTGGAAGCGAAGATGGGGGCCGCCAGCAGGCTGCCCAGCGCCAGCCACAGATGGAACAGGCTGCCATCCGCCGCCAGCACCACGTGCTGCATGAAGTCCAGCGGTGTGGCGATGCGCACGGGGGACATCAGCGTGATCAGCGAGGCCGACACCAGCACCCAGCCCGTGGCCGAGATGGACAGCAAGACACCGAACTGCACCAGGCACCAGTAGTCGTTGCCGAGCTTGCTGTGCCCCTGTTGCCAGTGGGACCAAGTATGCCGCACCAGGCGCCAGCCCACCGGCTCGCCACGCTCCAGGGCACGGCTGATGGCGTACAGGCTGGTGGCCACCACCGGCCCCATGACCAGAAAACCCGACAAGGCGCCGGCCATCAGCCAGAAGCGGTCATGCCCGATCCACAGGATCAACAGACCGAACAGCGTCAGGCACAGGCCATGCGCCAGGCTCAGTGCCGGGGCACGGCACATGTCCTTCCAGCCCAGGGCCAGCCAGTTCAGGGGCTGCATCAGGCCGACGGACAGGGGGACGGGCAGATCCATGCTGGGGTTGCGCGACAAAGTGCTGGGCATACGCTGGCTCCTGCGCCCCGCTGGGGGCAAAACCCTCAGGCAGCCAGCATGTCACACAGCGCTTGCAAGCTGGCCACCGTGGTGGGTGGGTGCTCTTTCTCTATTGGCCAATCTAAGCCGCTGCGGTTCAGCCAAACAGCGTGCATACCCGCATCCCGGGCCGCCACGGCATCCAGTTTGGCGTCGTCTCCTACATGCAGCACGGCCGAAGGCGGCACATCAACGGCCGCCGCCGCCAGGTGAAAGATGCGCGCATCGGGTTTGGCAAAGCCGGTGCGCATGACGTTGAAACTGTCGCGAAAGAAGCGGCCGATCCCGATGTGGTGGATGTCGGCATTGCCATTCGTCACGGCCACCACGGGCCAGCGTTGAGCGAGGAACTGCAGCGCCGGCAAAGCGTCGTCAAACAGCTGCACGCGCTGGCGCTCGGCAAAAAAAAGATCAAACGCGGGGGTCGCCAAATCCTCATCGTCGCCGGCCTGGCGCAGCGCCAGCCGGATGGACTCGCGGCGCATCGCGCTCAGGTCGTGGCGCAGGTCGGGGCGCTCCTGCTCCACGCGCTCGCGGATGGCACGCAGGGCCTTGGGGGTGTCAAACAGTTGTGCCGTCTTGGCTGCACGCTCTTTCAACCATAGCAACAGCACTTCTTCAGCGCGGTGGATGGTGGGCCAGATCGGCCACAGCGTGTCGTCCAGATCCAGGGTGATGGCGCGGATTTGCGATGGGTCAAGCATGGGCCGAGGTTACTGCAAGCCGCCACACGCAACAGCCCCCGCGGTGCGGAGCCCACCCGGGTTTTGCGACAATCACTGCATGCTCTCCCGCTTTGCCCCCGAACCCCAGCTCCCTTCCGGCCAGCCTGAACGCACGGGCGTGCTGCTGTGCAACCTTGGCACCCCCGATGCCGCCACCGCCCCGGCGGTGCGCCGCTACCTGGCGCAATTCCTCAGCGATGACCGCGTGGTGGAAATTCCCAAGCTGCTGTGGTGGCCCATCCTGCACGGCATCATCCTGCGATTGCGCCCTAAGGCCTCGGCCGCCAAGTACGCCACCGTCTGGGACCAGGGTGGTGCCACGGGCTCGCCGCTGCTGTACTTCACCGAGCGCCAGGCCACCCTGCTGCGCGGCTGGCTGGGCGAAGCCGGCGCGAATGTGCTGGTGGCACCGGCCATGCGCTATGGCAATCCGTCCATCCCGGCGCAGCTCGACGCCCTCAAGGCCCAGGGCGCCACCCGCATCCTGATCCTGCCGCTGTACCCCCAGTACTCCGGCACCACCACGGCAAGCGTGTGCGATGCGGTCTACGACTGGGCCAAGACCCAGCGCCACATCCCCGAGCTGCGCTTCGTGCACCGCTACCACGAGCACCCGGGCTACATCGAAGCGCTGGCACAGACCGTGGAGCAGCACTGGCGCGAGAACGGCCGGGCGCAGAAACTGTTCCTGAGCTTCCACGGCGTACCCGAGCGCACCTGGCAGCTGGGCGACCCCTACCGCGACGAGTGCTATGCCACCGGCCGGCTGCTGGCCGCGCGCCTGGGGCTGGACGAGAGCCAGTATGTGCTGACCTTCCAGTCGCGCTTTGGCAAGGCCAAGTGGCTGGAGCCCTACACCGAGCCGACCTTGGTTGCGATGGCCCGCCAGGGCCTGGAGAGCGTGGACATCATGTGCCCCGGCTTCACCAGCGACTGCATCGAGACCCTGGAGGAAATCAACCAGGAAGCGCGCGAAGCCTTTGTGCACGCAGGTGGCAAGGACTACCGCTTCATCCCCTGCCTGAACGACCACGCCACCTGGATCGGTGCGCTGCGCGACGTGGCACGCCAGCACCTGCAGGGCTGGCCGGTGCAACCGGTGCCCCCCACAGCCCCCAGGACCTGAGGAGACCCCAGGCCCCGAGCATGCCAGGGCGGCGGGCGTGCACGCTAATTGCTTGCATGGCGGTACACACTTTCTGTACCCATGACTGCCACACCCCACCCCTTGCCCGCCCAGGGCCTTGCCCCGACGCACGAGCAACTGTGCCGCCACCTGCGCCACACCCAGCGGGTGGCCGAGCGGGCCATGGCCCTGGGCCACCACCCGTTTGGCGCCATCCTGGTCGGCCCGGACCAGGAGACGGTGCTGATGGAGCAATGCAACATCGACACCGTCAACCACGCCGAGTCCACCCTGGCGCGCATGGCGGCCACCAACTTCACGCCCGAATACCTGTGGAGCTGCACGCTCTACACGAACGTCGAACCCTGCTGCATGTGCGCCGGCACGGCCTACTGGGCCAACATCGGGCGCGTGGTGTTCGGCATGACCGAGCACGCGCTGCTGCAATGCACCGGCAACCACGGCGAGAACCCGACGATGAGCGTGCCCGCACGCTACATCTTTGACCACTGCCAAAAGCCCGTGGCGCTGATCGGCCCGGTGCCCGAGCTGGCCGCGGAGATCGCCGCCCAGCAGCAGCGCTTCTGGTCCCGCCGCTGACCGCGCGCGGTCATCCCCGGCCTGCGCCCTGCATGGCACATTCCGACATTTTTTGCAGGAGCGCCGAATTAAGCTGGTGCAGTTGCGGGCCTGTTGCACCGGTGCGGTGCAGACCACGCGATTGCCCCTAGAATCACGCTCCGAATCCACGGCCTGCACTTTCCTGCAGGCCTTTTGCTGCGCCCCATCCAGCGGCGCCGGCATCTTTCGGTGATTGCTTTTGCCCCCATGGCCTGCGCGCCCTGGGGTTTGGCCTGTTGGGGGCACATGCCCGTGCCCCAGCAAAAAACAGGACAACAACAGCCATGACCTCCCCCTCTTCGACTGCAAGCGGCCAGCCCACGGCCGTCAACAGCTACAGCTGGAAAGCCCTGTGCGGCTCTGCCGTTGGCTACGCCATGGACGGCTTTGACCTGCTGATCCTGGGCTTCATGCTCACAGCGATTTCGGCCGAGCTGAACCTCACCCCCGGCCAGGCCGGCTCCCTGGTCACCTGGACCCTGATCGGTGCCGTGTTCGGCGGCATCGTGTTTGGCGCGCTGTCGGACCGCTATGGCCGCATCCGCGTGCTGACCTGGACCATCGTGCTGTTTGCCGTGTTCACCGGGTTGTGCGCCTTCGCCACCGGCTACTGGGACCTGCTGGTCTACCGCACCATCGCCGGCATCGGCCTGGGCGGTGAATTCGGCATCGGCATGGCCCTGGCGGCCGAGGCCTGGCCGGCCCGCCACCGTGCGCGCGTGTCGTCCTATGTGGCCCTGGGCTGGCAGGTGGGCGTGCTGGGCGCCGCCTTGCTGACCCCGCTGCTGCTGCCACTGATCGGCTGGCGCGGCATGTTTCTGGTCGGCGTGATTCCCGCGCTGGTGGCTTGGTTCATCCGCCACAAGATCCACGAACCCGAAGTCTTTGTGCGCAAGCCTGCTGCCCCGAAAGCGTCGCGTTTCGAAGCCTTCCGCCTGCTGGTCAAGGACAAGGCCACCGCCAAGGTCAGCCTGGGCGTGATCGTGCTGACCTCGGTACAGAACTTCGGCTACTACGGCATCATGATCTGGATGCCCAGCTTCCTGTCCAAGCAGTTGGGCTTCAGCCTGACCAAGTCCTCGATGTGGACCGCCGTCACCATCGTCGGGATGATGGCCGGCATCTGGATTTTTGGCCAGCTGGCCGACCGCATCGGCCGCAAGCCCAGCTTCCTGCTGTTCCAGCTGGGCGCCGTCATCATGGTGCTGACCTATGCGCAGCTGTCCGACCCCATCGCCATGCTCTGGGCCGGGGCCGTGCTCGGCATGTTCGTGAACGGCATGATGGGCGGCTATGGGGCCGTGATGAGCGAGGCCTACCCCACCGAGGCCCGCGCCACGGCGCAGAACGTGCTGTTCAACATCGGCCGCGGCGTTGGCGGTCTGGGACCGGTGGTGGTGGGGGCGGTGGCCATGGGCTACGGCTTCCAGATGGCGATCGCCCTGCTGGCCGCCATCTATGTGATCGACATGATTGCCACGGCACTGCTGATTCCCGAGCTCAAGGGCAAGGAACTGCACTGAGCCCTACGGCGTCATCCCACAAAAAAGGGCATCCTCGGATGCCCTTTTTTCATCATCGGCGGGTCACCCAGGCCATCAATCGGCCTTGATGTTGGCAGCCTTGACCACCTTGCCCCACAGGTCCCAGTCGCGCTTGACCATGGCCCCCAGGGCCTTGCTGTCCATGAAGTCGGCCGTGGCCCCCTGGTCCAGCGCCTTTTTCTGGAACGCCGGGTCGTTGAGCATGGCGCGCACATCGCCTTCCAGCTTGCGCACGATGGCCTCGGGCGTCTTGGCCGGCGCAAACAGCGCAAACCAGGACGTGGCATTCACCCCGGGCAGACCGGCTTCGGCCGTGGTGGGTACCGACGCCAGGCTGGGCAGGCGCGCCTGGCTGGTCACGGCCAGCACCTTCAGCTTGCCGGCCTGGATGTGGGGCATGAAGGGCGGCGCCGTGCCGAAGGTCAGGTCCACCTGGCCGCCCAGCAGGTCCTGCAGCGCCGGGCCGGTGCCCTTGTAGGGCACGTGCACCATCTGGATGCCGGCGGCCTGCTCCAGCTGCACGCCGGTGACGTGCTGCAGCGAGCCGTTGCCCGAGGAGGCGTAGTTCAGCTTCATCGGGTGGGCCTTGGCATAGGCTACCAGCTCCTGCAGGGTGTTGACCGGCAGGTCCCCGCGCACCACCACGATCTGCGGGGCCGACAGCACGTTGGCCACAGGCACGAAATCGTCACGTTCCCAGCTGGACTTGCCCAGGTGGGGCGAGATCACGTGGAAGCCCGAGTACTGCATCAGCAGGGTGTAGCCATCGGCCTCGGCGCGCTTGACCTGCGCGGCCGCGATGTTGCCGTTGCCACCCCCCTTGTTTTCGACCACCAGGGTCTGGCCCAGCATGGGCCCCAGCGCCTGGGCGGCCATGCGTGCGGCCAGGTCGGTGGTGCCGCCTGCCGCGGCCGGCACGACCATGGTGATCGGCTTGTGGGGGTAGGCCGTCTGCGCCAGGGCCGTGCCAGCCACGGTCGTGGCCAGTACCGAGGCCAGCGCCAGGCGTCCAAATTGCTTGCGAGTCATCGACATGGTTTCATCTCCTTCTTTGTTGTCATACGCCTGGGCAGGAGTGGCCTGCCCAGGCTGCTAGCGCGCCATAGCCCGGGCGCGAATTTCTGGCAGGGACGCCGGTGCCGGGTGCAGCTGGTGCGCCGGCCCGGCCTTGACGATGGGGCTGGGGATGTCGTGGCCCAGCAAGCCCGGCAGCCCGGCAGCGATCTGCGTCAGCGCCGCCAGGTCCACCCCGGTGTCATAGCCCATCAGTTGCAGGGCATGCACCAGCTCCTCGGTGCAGGCGTTGCCGCTGGCGCCAGGGGCATAGGGGCAACCGCCCAGGCCACCGACCGAGGCATCGAAGCGGTCGGCCCCGGCGTCGATCGCGGCCAGCACATTGGCCAGCGCCATGCCCCGCGTGTCGTGGAAATGCAGGGTCAGCGTGGTGGCCGGCCAGCGCGCCTTGAAGGCCTGGACCATGGCATGCACCTGGCGCGGATGGGCCATGCCCGTGGTGTCGCACAAGGTGATGCCCTGCACGCCAGCCGCCACGAAACGCTGCACCCAGGCGAACACCTCGTCCACCGGTACATCGCCCTCCATCGGGCAGCCAAAGCTGCACGACAGCGACACATTGACGGCCACGCCCGCCTGCTGGGCGGTGGCGATCACGGCCTGCAGCCCGACCCAGGACTGCTCGCGCAGCATGCGCAGGTTGCACAGGTTGTGGGTTTCGCTGGCCGACATGACCAGGTTCAGTTCGTCGGCGCCGGCGGCGATCGCGCGCTCCGCGCCCTTGACGTTTGGCACCAGGCAGGTCAGCACAGTGCCCGGACAGCGCGTGGTGCGGGCCAGCACCTCCTGTGCATCGGCCAGGGCCGGGATCGCCTGGGGCGAGACAAAGGCGGTCACCTCCACCTTGGCCATGCCGGTGGCCACCAGCGCATTGACCAGCGCGATCTTGTGTTCCGTGGGCACGAACACCGACTCCATCTGCAGGCCATCGCGCGGCCCGACCTCCTGGATGAACAGGCGCCGCCCGGCCCCTTGCCACACGCTGGGGGCGCTCATTGGATCACCCCCTGGCTGCGCAACTGCGCAATCTGCGCGGCGTTCAGGCCCATGCTGGCCAGCACGGCATCCGTGTCATCGCCCAGGTGCGGCGCACTGCTGCGCACCGTGCCCGGGGTGGCCGACAGCTTGGGCACGACACCCGGCACCTCCACGGTGTAGCCGTCGCGCGTGGCCTGCTGCAGGATCATGTCGCGCGCACGGTAGTGCGGGTCCTCGCAGATGTCCTTGGCGGTGTAGACCCGGCCAGCCGGCACACGGGCCTGGGCCAAGACGTCCAGCACCTCGGTGATGCTGCGGCTGCGGGTCCAGTCGCCGATGGCGGCATCGATCTCCTGCACCCGCGCCACCCGGCCGGCGTTGTTGGCCAGGTCGGGGGCCTGGCCCAGGTCCTCGCGGCCAATCGCCTGCATCAGGCGCTTGAAGATGCTGTCGCCGTTGCCGGCCACCAGCACCCAGCCGTCGGCGCAGGGGTAGGCATTCGACGGCGCGATCCCCGGCAGGGCGCTGCCGGCGGACTCGCGCACGGCACCGAAGGCGCTGTACTCGGGCACCAGGCTTTCCATGACGTTGAACACCGCCTCGTGCAGGGCCACGTCGATCACCTGGCCCTGGCCGCCGTTGACCTTGCGGTGATACAGCGCCGTCAGCACGCCGATCGTGCCGTGCAGCGCGGCCAGCGTATCGCCGATGGACACGCCGACACGCACCGGCACCCGCCCGGGCTCGCCGGTCAGGTGGCGCAGGCCGCCCATGGCCTCGCCCACCACGCCAAAGCCCGGCAGGTCACGGTAGGGCCCGGTCTGGCCATAGCCGGAAATGCGCAGGATCACCAGCCCGGGGTTGATGGCATGCAGCGCCTCGGGCGACATGCCCCAGCCCTCGAGCGTGCCGGGGCGGAAGTTCTCGATCAGCACGTCGGCTTCGCGCAGCAGCTGGCGCGCCAGGTCCTGGCCCTGCGGCTGGCGCAGGTCCAGCGCCACCGACTTCTTGTTGCGCGACTGCACCTGCCACCACACGGAGGTACCGTCCTTGATCATGCGCCAGTTGCGCAAGGGATCGCCCGCGCCGGGCGCCTCGATCTTGATGACCTCGGCGCCGAATTCGCCCAAGGTCTTGCCGGCAAACGGGCCGGCAATCAGTTGTCCCATCTCCACCACGCGCACCCCGGCCAGGGCGCCTGGCTGGAGGGTGGTGGGGGCCATCGTGCTGTCTTGCATCTGCTTTCTCCGTGCTGGCAGCCCTGCACCGTGTGCGGGCTGCCGTCGCATGATGCAAAAGTCCAGGCCCGGCGCAAAACGCTGATTGGCGAAGCTGCCATCGCATTTCAGCAAAGCAACACTCCATACTGGTAATTACCCTTAATAGAAATCACCACATTGGCCATCGGCAATGCCCATACAGCAAAGCAAAATGTAGGAATGCGCCTAGACCCCACCTCCCTGCGTCTGTTTGTGGCCGTGATGGAAGAGCAGGCCATCGCCCGGGCCGCCGTCCGCGAGCACATCGCCACCTCGGCCGCCAGCCGCCGCCTGGCCGAGCTGGAAAACCAGCTCAAGGTGCGCCTGTTCGAGCGCAGCAACCGCGGCATCGCCCCCACCCCGGCGGCCTACACCCTGCTGGACCTGGCGCGCAGCGTGCTGGGCGAGATGGACGGCATCGCCCGCCAGATGCGCGAGTATGGCAGCGGCATGCGCGGCCACGTGCGCATGGTGGCCAACATCTCGGCCATCACGCAGTTCCTGCCGGCCCAGCTCAAGGGCTTTCTGGCCCAGCACCCCGAGGTGCAGGTCCACCTGCAGGAAAAAATCTCCACCGACATCGCCCTGGCCGTGGCCCAGAACACGGCGGACTTCGGCATCCTCAACGCCGGGCGCTATGGCGGCGAGCTGACCTACATGCCCTACCGCCGGGACGAGCTGATCCTGATCGCCCCCCAGGGCCACCCGCTGACGGCCCAGACCCGCGTGCGCATGCGCGAAGCGCTGGCCTACGACTTTGTGGGCGCCCACACTGGCAGCGCCATCAACGGCGTGCTGACCCGCAGCGCGGCGCAGCTGGACCTGCCGCTCAAGCTGCGCATCCAGGTGACCAGCTACGACGCGCTGTGCCTGATGGTCGCCGCCGGCCTGGGCGTGGGCGTGCTGCCGCGCCAGAGCGCGGCGCTCTACCAGGGTAGCCTGCCGATCCAGGCCCTGCGCCTGGACGAGCCCTGGGCCCAGCGCGAACTGGTGCTGTGCCTGCGCCATTACGCCTCGCTGCCGCCGGTGGCGCGGGCCCTGGTGGACCACCTGGTCGCACCGGCTTCGGGCGCACCGCAGGGGCCCGGCCTTATTCCCTGACGGCATAAGTTTGAAAGCGATGGTTCGTTCAAGCAACCTGTCGCTGGCACGACAATAAGGCCCTTCGTCACTTCCGTGGGTGCCTGCTGCGCCAGGCACACATGCCATGACCTCTTCCAAGCTGATTGCCTTCTCCCTGTGCCTGGGTGCCAGCGGCTGGGCGCTGGCCGCTGAGCCACTGCTCACCCCCCAAGCCCTGTCGCCCCTGCTGCAACAACCCGGCGTGCGCGTGATCGACATCCGCGATCCCAAAGCCTTTGCTGCCCAGCACATTCCCGGCGCCGTGAACGCGCCCTACGGCCAGTGGCGCGGCCCGGCCACCAACCCGGGCGAGCTGCCCGACCACGACAAGCTGGTCGCCCTGGTGCAAAAACTGGGGCTGACCGCCGCCACCCATGCCGTGGTGGTCTCCACCGGCAAGGACGCCACCGACTTCGGCGCCATGGCCCGCGTGTACTGGACGCTCAAGTCCCTGGGGCTGACCGAGCTGTCCATCGTCAACGGCGGTATGCAGGCCTGGCAGCAGGCCCAGTTGCCGCTGTCGACCACCCCGGTGCAGGTGGCGCCCAGCACCTACGCCCCCACGTTCGACGCCACCTGGCTGTCGACGCGCGAGGACGTGCAGCAAAGCCTCAAGCTGAGCAACGCCGTGCTGGTCGATTCGCGCCCCGACGCCTTCTACCAGGGCAAGACCCAGGCGCCCGCCGCCAAGCTGGCCGGCACCCTGCCCGGCGCCGTGCAGCTGGACTTCAACCAGTGGTTCGAGCCCAAGACCGCACTGTTCGTCGACAAGGCCAAGGCCCAGGCGATTGCCGCACAGATCCAGGTGCCCAGCGGCCAGGGCGCCGTGGCCTTTTGCAACACCGGCCACTGGGCCGCGACCGACTGGTTCGGCATGAGCGAAGTGGCCGGCATGCCGCACGTCAAGCTGTACGCCGGCTCCATGGTCGACTGGACCCAGCAGCCCGATTACCCGGCCCTGCAGAACGCCCCCGGCCGTGGCGAGCAGCTGATGCGCGCCACCCAGCAGTGGTGGCAACGCAAGTTCAACTGATTCCACACCACATAAAAAGAGAGCAGTTGGCGCTGGCTCCACAAGCACCTCCGGTATCAACCAGCGGAAAGTGCAAGCGCAGCGCACGCTAACCGCTCCTGTTTTTTCAAGAGAGGCTGTCTTCGAATGAAGCGATTACCCTTGGCCATCCTCATGGCCGTGTTCTTTGGCTGGCTGCTGTGGTCGGTGTCCGTGCGCCAGGCCGCGCTGTTTGCCGTCGGCATCGGCCTGGGGGCCGTGCTGGCCGGCAAGCGCTTTGGCTTCACCACCGGTTGGCGCATGCTGGTCGAGGACAAGGACCCGTCCGGCGTCTTCGGCCAGCTGCTGCTGCTGGCCCTGGCCGCCATCCTGGCCATGCCGCTGCTGGGCCACTTTCCCGAGCTGACCGCCGCCCTGGGCCCACCCAGCGTGAGCCTGATCGTCGGCGCCTTCGTCTTCGGCCTGTGCATGCAGATTGCCGACGGCTGCGGCAGCGGCACGCTGTACAAGGCCGGCCTGGGCATCCCCATGAACGCCGCCATCCTGCCCGTGTTTGCCATCGGCAGCTTCCTGGGCAGCCTGCACCTGGGCTGGTGGCTGGACCTGGGCCGCGCCCAGCCCGTGGGCCTCGTGAGTGCCTGGGGCTGGCCCACCGCCCTGCTGGCCACCCTGGCCGGCCTGGCCGCCGTGGCCGCCGGCGTGAGCGCGTACTGCAAGCGCGCCAACCACCGCGCCGGGCGTGAGTACAAGCCGCTGTTCGTGCGCAAATGGGTGGTCGGCGCCGTGCTGCTGGCCGTGCTGGCCACGCTGAACCTGGTCATCGCCGGCCAGCCCTGGGGCGTGGTCTACGGCTTTGGCCTGTGGGCCGCCAAGGTCGCCAACGCCACCGGCGCGGTCGACGTGGGCAGCAGCTGGTTCTGGAGCCAGCCTGGCAACGCCCTGCGCCTGCAGGAGACGGTGCTGCTGGACGTGACCAGCATCACCAACATCGGCATCCTGGCAGGTGCCCTGTGGATCAGCGCCGGCACACCGGCCAGCGCCAAGCCGCTGACGGGCACGCAGTGGGCCGTGGCCCTGGTCGCCGGCCTGGTGCTGGGCTACAGCTCGCGCCTGGCCTTTGGCTGCAACGTGGGGGCCATGTTCTCGGGCATCTCCACGGGCTCCATCCACGGCTGGATCTGGGTGCCACTGGCGTTTGCCGGCACCATCTTCGGCCTGCGCATCCGCCGCCATTTCGGCTTCTGACCCCGGAGGACAAGACCATGAGCCAATCGACCGTGCTGCGCACTGCGTTCTGGGTGATCCTGGTGGCCTTTTTGGCCTGGGACTACACCCACTCCCAACCCGTGGACCTGCGCTTCGAAGCCCCGCTGATCGCAGCCGGCTCCGGCGTTGCCGTGCAAGGCGGCCACTGCTCCATGCCGGATTGAACGCCGCACGCCCACCCTGCCCAAGGCCGCTGCATGCGGCCTTTTTTCATACCTTGATGGCCGGACAGACCGGGGCCATCGGCGCCAGCGCCACCGGGCACCACCGGTTGAACACCCCCAAATCGGGCCGAAAAAAAACCATGCAAATTACTTGGTCTTACCCGATTTGCAACCACGCCGCCACACCATCGCCAATTTCGATTTCACACCCCGCGCAAAAGAAGACGGAAATGCCCAGCCCGTGCGCGCCAGCGGATATAAGCGAAAAGTTACAAATAGGAGCACCCCGGGCGCGACAGCGCGTGCGTTGCGTCATGTGAGCGTCTCCTCATCCATTAACAATCTGCCACAATTTGTCACACAGAACCCGCAGGGCACAGTCTTTGCATCAGGTTCCATGGTGCACATCAAGGAATGTGCAGTTTCTGGAAGACCTTGGTTAGGAACACGTAAGCAATGAGAAATATGAGTATTCGGGGCAAGCTGTGGTCACTCGTCGCGGGCCTTTTGCTGTTGACAGCGGCCATGACCGGCATGCTGGGCTATCAGCTCTTCAAGAGCAATCAACACCTGTCCAGCATCTACAGCAACGAGGTTGTGCCGATGAAGGAGCTCAAGCAGATCTCGGACGGCTATGGCATCAAGCTGGTGGAAATCACCAACAAGGTCTACAACCAGCAGATCCTGGCCGATTCGGGCAAGGAACAGCTGACCGAGGTGAAGAAGAACGCCGAGGCGGCCTGGCAGGCCTACCTGTCCACGGTGCTCACCCCCGAGGAAAAGGAACTGTCCGACCGCGTGGGCGTGCTGCTGGACGCCATCACCCCGCGCATTGACGACGTGCTGCGCCTGTTCGAGCGCCAAGACCACGACTCGCTGGGCTCCTTCATCGAATACCGCCTGTTCCCCAGCGTGAGCCCCTTGGCCGCGGCCTTGCAGCAGCTGTCGGCGATGCAGGAAGCGCAGGCCCAGAGCGCCTACAACGAGGCCCAGTCCAGCCTGCGCCAGGCCGTGATTGCCGCCGGCGTGACGGCCGCCATCGTGCTGGTGCTGGCCCTGGCCGGCGCCACACTGCTGATCCGCACCATCACCCGCAGCCTGGACCGCGCCGTGCAAGTGGCCGAGACCGTGGCCCAGGGCGATCTGAGCTCCAGCATCCAGGTCACGTCCAAGGACGAGCTGGGCCGCCTGATGCTGGCCCTGCAGACCATGAACGGCAACCTGATCGGCATCGTGAACCGCATCCGCGAAAGCAGCGAATCGATTGCCACCGGCGCCAACCAGATCTCCACCGGCAACAACGACCTGTCGCAGCGCACCGAAGAGCAGGCCAGCAACCTGCAGCAGACTGCCGCCAGCATGGAAGAGCTGACCTCCACCGTGCGCCACAACACCGACAACGCCCAGCAGGCCACCCAGCTGGCGCGCGGTGCCGCACAAAGCGCCAACGCCGGTGGCCAGGCCATGGAACAGGTCACCCAGACCATGGAAACCATCGCGGCCAGCTCGCGCAAGATTGCCGACATCATCGGCGTGATCGACGGCATCGCCTTCCAGACCAACATCCTGGCGCTGAACGCCGCGGTGGAAGCTGCGCGTGCTGGCGAACAAGGCCGTGGCTTTGCCGTGGTGGCCGGCGAGGTGCGCTCCCTGGCCGGCCGCAGCGCCGAAGCCGCCAAGGAAATCAAGCAGCTGATCCAGCAAAGCGTGAACCAGGTCAACGAAGGCACGCGCCTGGTGGACACTACGGGCCAGACCATCAACGAGGTCGTTCGCCAGGTGCAAAGCGTGGCCACGCTGATCCAGGAAATCAGCAACGCCAGCAACGAGCAAAGCCAGGGCACCAGCCAGGTCAGCGATGCGATTGCCCAGCTGGACCAGGTGACCCAGCAGAACGCCGCCCTGGTCGAGGAAAGCGCCGCCGCCGCCAGCAGCCTGAACATGCAGGCGGCCGAGCTGAACCAGCTGGTGGCCGTCTTCAAGACCGGCACCGGCACCTCGGCGCGCTTCGCGGCTGTGGCGCCCAAGCTGGCCCCCGCCGGCAGCGCGGCCCCTGCCCGTCAGGTGGCTGCCACTTCGCAGGCCGGCAACGAGCCCGCCCTGCTGAACTGAGCCCCGGCACAGTCCAGCCTTTCCCGCACGGCCACCCGGCTGTGCGGGCCTCCGCCCCACCCGCCACCCCTGCCGTGTTGCGCAGGCACCGCGCCCACCAGGCCACAGCCTGCGCGCAGCTTCAGCACCCAAAGTGCCAATGACGCTGGTGCAGCAAGCGCTGACAGCTCTCAATTTCAAAGCACATCCGGCCGCTGCTGTGCACGCACCGCTGGCGGCATAAGCACATCACGGATGCGTAGTTGGCGCAGCCAGGGTTCTTCTCCACAATCGTTGCACCTTCTACAACGATTGAACCCGGAGACCCTTGTCATGCGCATTGAAACCCTGGCCGTCCATGCCGGCTACAGCCCCGACCCCACCACCAAGGCCGTGGCCGTCCCCATCTACCAGACGGTGGCTTATGCCTTCGACAGCGCGCAGCATGGCGCCGACCTGTTCGACCTGAAGGTGCCGGGCAACATCTACACCCGCATCATGAACCCCACCACCGACGTGCTGGAAAAGCGCGTCGCGGCGCTGGAAGGCGGCATTGCCGCGCTGGCCGTGGCCTCGGGCATGGCCGCCATCACCGCCGCCATCCAGACCCTGGCCGAAGCGGGCGACAACATCGTCAGCGCCAGCACGCTCTACGGCGGCACCTACAACCTGTTTGCCCACACCTTCCCGCAGCAGGGCATCGAGGTGCGCTTTGCCGATCCGCGCGACCCGGCCAGCTTTGGCGCGCTGATCGATGCCAAGACCAAGGCGGTGTTCATCGAGTCCATCGGCAACCCGCTGGGCAATGTCACCGACATCCGCGCGCTGGCCGATGTGGCCCATGCGCATGGCGTGCCGCTGATCGTGGACAACACCGTGCCCAGCCCCTACCTGCTGCGCCCGTTTGAATTTGGTGCCGACATCGTCGTGCACTCGCTGACCAAGTACCTGGGCGGCCACGGCACCAGCGTGGGCGGCGCCATCGTGGACAGCGGCAAGTTCCCCTGGGCCGAGCACAAGGCCCGTTTCAAGCGCCTGAACGAGCCCGACGTCAGCTACCACGGCGTGGTCTACACCGAAGCCCTGGGCCCTGCGGCCTTCATCGGCCGCGCGCGCGTGGTGCCGCTGCGCAACATGGGCGCGGCCATCTCGCCGCAAAACGCTTTCCAGATCCTGCAAGGCATTGAAACCCTGGCCCTGCGCATGGACCGCATCTGCGAGAACACGCAAAAGATTGCCGAAACCCTGCAAAACCATCCCAAGGTGGAATGGGTGCGCTATGCCGGCCTCAAGGACCACCCGGACCACGCCATCGTGCAAAAGCAGTCGGGCGGCCGCGCCTCGGGCATTCTGTCGTTCAGCCTCAAGGGCGCAGAAGGCCGCGCGGCCGGTGCGCGCTTCCTCGATGCCCTGCAGCTGTTCACGCGCCTGGTGAACATTGGCGATGCCAAGTCGCTGGCCACGCACCCGGCTTCCACCACGCACCGCCAGTTGGACGCGGCCGAACTGGCCAAGGCCGGTGTGACCGAAGGCATGGTGCGCCTGTCCGTGGGCATCGAGCACATCGACGACCTGCTGGCCGACCTGGACCAGGCCCTGGCCCAGGTCTGAGGACTGGGGCTCAGGCCTCAGGCACCTGTGCAGGGCCCTTGGCCTGTGCGCAGGTGGGCGGCGGCAGGCATTGCGCCAGGATGAGCTCCTTGAGCCGCTCTGCCGCCGGGGGCAGCGCATGGCCGCGCGGCCAGATCATGTTCAGGTGCGTGCGCAGCTTGGCATCGGCCAGCGGCACCAGCACAGGCAGGCCCTGCACGCCCAACTGGGCAAAGCTGTCGGGGGCAAAGGCCACGCCCAGGCCTTTTTGCACCATCAGCAGCATGGGCAAGGTTTCCACCCCCCAGTAGGCCACTTCCGGCGTGAACCCGGCTTCCTGGCAGGCGCGCAGCAACATGTCCGAAATGCCGGTGCCCAGCAGCGAGCTGTGCAGCAAAAAGCGCTCTGCGCGCAACGCCCCCAAGGCAATCTGGGCCTGCCCGCACAAGGGATGCTGCGGCGGCAAGGCCACCCGCAAGGGTTCGTTCATCACCTCCTGGTTCTGCAGCTCCGGCGCCGCAAATTGGCTGCGGCAGATGACCAGGTCCAGGCTGCGCTCGCGCAGACGCTGGAGCAGATAGCCGGTTTCCCCCTCGTGCACATGGACCGTGATCTTCATCGCACTGGCCAGCAATTGCTCCATCACGCGTGGCATGATGAACAGACTGGCCGCCGTGGCGCAGCCAATGTGCACCGTGCCACGCGATCCCTGCGCGGTTTCGCGCAACTCGCGCCGCATGGCCTGCAGATTGGCTTGCAGCGCCTTGGCACGCAGGTAAAACAGCTCACCCGTGGCGGTGGGCACCAGCCGGTGGCCACTGCGGTCGAACAGGTTCACCCCCAACTCATCTTCCAGCTTGCGCAGCAGGATGCTCAAGGGCGGCTGGGTCATGTGCAAACGCTCGGCGGCGGCAGACACGCTGCCTTGCTCGTAGACGGCGACAAAGCATTTCAGGCGGTGCTCATCCATATCTTTTATATATAAACAATAGATTCAATATATATTAGACCTTATCGACATGCGTTCCTATACTCCGCCGCGTTGCCTGCCTTGCATCCAGGCGACACATACAACAAGGAGACACGCATGCACCCGAACCGCCGCCAGATCATTGGCTGGACCCTCGCCGCCAGCCTGGCCCCCATGCTGGGCCTGTCCACCGCCCACGCACAGGCCGATTGGCCACGCCGCACCCTGAAAGTGGTGGTGCCCTACCCCGCCGGCGGCACCGCCGACGCCATGGGACGCCTCGTAGCCCACAAGCTGGGCAAGGCCTTCCCCAAGGTCAGCGTGGTGGTCGAGAACATTTCCGGAGGCGCCACCGTGCCCGGCGCCCTGGCCGTGATGCGCGAGCCCGCGGACGGCCACACCGTGTTCCTTGCCAGCGACAACACACTCAACATCAACCACTGGCTGCTGAAAGACCCGCGTTACGACGGTGACAAGGACTTCACGCCCATCACCGTACTCAACACCTACCCGCACTGGCTGATCGTCAACGGCCAGGGGCCCTACAAACAGCTCAACGACCTGGTGCAAGCCATCCGCGCCAAACCCGGCCGGGTCTCCATCAGCGTCAACACCATTGGCGGCGCGGCCTACCTGGCGCTGGACAACTGGCGCCGCGAGAACGGCCTGAACTTCGAGATCGTGCCCTACCGTGGCTCGCCCCCTGCTGTGGCCGACCTGATTGGCGGCCATATCGATGCGCACGTGGACGTGGTGGGCTCCTCGGTGGCCCACGCCCGCAGCGGTCGCGTGCTGCCCGTCGCCGTGCTGCAAACCAGCCCGCTCAAGGAGTTCCCCAAGGCCGTGCCACAAAGCGACCTGGACCCCAAGGCCTTGCACGTGCAATCCAATCTGTCCGTGGTCGTGCGCAGCGGCACCCCGCAGCCCATCATCGACAGGATCTATGAGGTCCTCAAGGCCGGCGCCAGGGACGAGGACTTCACCAAGACCATGCAGCTACTGAGCCTGGACACCGTGCTGCTGGAGCCCGCCAAGGCCAAGGAATTCCTGCTGCAGGAAACCCGGCGCTACGGCGCACTGGTGGACAAGTCGGGCCTGGAAAAACAGTAAGCAGGGTGCACCATGAAATTTGTTGTTGCCCTGATTCGCCACGAGACCAATACGTTCTCCCCTGTCCCCACCGAGTTGAGCGATTTCCGCCGAGGCACCACCACCCACGGACCCGCCTATGGCGAAGCTGCCCGCCAGGCATGTGAGGGCACGAACAGTGCCGCCGCTGCCTACCTGGACCTGGCCCGTGGCATGGGCGCCGAGGTGGACTTTGCCGTCTGCGCCAACGCCGTGCCCAGCGGGCTGGTGACGCGCGCAGCCTTTGAAAGCCTGTGCGATACCGTGGTGCACAGCGCCCGCCAAGGCTGCGACGCCATCCTGCTGGACCTGCACGGCGCCATGGTGGTCGAGGGCTATCCCGACGCCGAGGGGGAGCTGCTGCGCCGCCTGCGCGCCAGCACCCCGGCAGGCCTGCCGATCGGCGTAGCCCTGGATTTCCACGCCAACTTCAGCCGCGAGCTGATCCGCCACGCCACCGTGGTGGCCGGCTACTGCACCTACCCCCACGTGGACGTGTATGAAACCGGCGCCCGCGTGGGCCGCAGCATCCGCGCCCTGCTGGAGCAGCGCAGTGCGCCGGTGCTGCTGTGGCGGCGGCTGCCGATGCTGACGCACATGCTGCGCCAGACCCCGGCGATGCAACCCATGAAGGACATCATGGACCGTGCCATGCAGGCCGAGCGCGACGGCGAGGTGCTCAATGCCTCGGTGTTTGGGGGTTTTCCGCTGTCAGACATTCCCTGCGCCGGCTTGTCGGTGGTGGTGGTGGCCGAGCGTGAACGCCTGGACGCCGGCGAGAAACTGCTGGACGAGCTGTGTGCCCTGGCCTGGTCGCGGCGGGCAGACTTTGTCTTCCCAGCCACCCCGGTGGCCGAGTCGATTGCATACGCTAAAACGCTGGAGCAAGGCCCGGTGATCCTGGTGGACCACGGTGACAACTGCGGCGCTGGCGGCACCACCGACATCATGATCGTGCTGCAGGAAGTGCTGGCCCAAGGGCTGGAAGACGTGGTGGCCGGCCCCTTCTGCGACCCTGCCACGGTGGCCCTGCTGTTTGAACACGGTGTGGGTGCCGAGGTGACCGTGGATGTGGGCGGTAAGACCGACATGCCCGCACTGAACCTGACCGGGCAGCCGCTGCGCCTGACCGGGATGGTGGAACGCCTGACCGATGGCAACTACACCGTGACCGGCCCCATGTACACCGGCATGCGTCTGAGCCTGGGTCGCACCGCCGTACTGCGCGTGGGGACGGTACGCATCTTCATCTCGGAACGCCCCCAGGAGCCCTACGACACCGGCGTGTTCACGCATGCCGGCGTGGACCCTGCGCACTCCAAGTATGTGCTGCTCAAATCACGCCAACACTTCCGCGCAGGCTTCGAGCCTTTTGCCCGGCACATCGTGCTGGTCAGCGGCCCCGGTGTGTGCAGCTCGGACTACAGCCTGTTTCCCTTCAAGCACCTGCCCCGCCCCATGTACCCACTGGACGCCGACGCCTCGTTGGCCGACTCCGAGAGCTGGTGCACTGCCAGCGTCGCATGATGTGGGATCTGCTCTACCCGGCCTGCACGGTGCTGGCAGGCTATGTGGTGCTGGGCATCACCGGTTTTGGATCGGCCTTGGTCATCGTGCCCCTGCTGGCCTGGCACTGGCCGTTGCCCGAAGTGGTGGCGCTCACCCTGCTGATGGATGTGCCCGCGTCCTTGCTGCATGGCGGGCTCAACCTGCGCCAGGTGCAGTTGACCGAACTGCGCCGCCTGCTGCCCGGCATGGTCGCCGGAGCCATGGCAGGCCTGTGGCTCAGCCAGGTGTTGGCCGCCAGCTGGCCCTTGCTGGTGCTGGGCCTGTATGTGGCAGCCGTGGGCTGGCAATCGCTGCGCCCATTTGCAGCGCAGCGCCAGCCGCTGGGTCCCCGCTGGGCACCGGTCATGGGAATAGCCATCGGCAGCGTGGAAATGCTGTTCGGCACGGCCGGCCCCCTGGTCGTGACCTGGCTGAGCCGCCGCCTGCCCGATGTGCAGGTGCTGCGCGCCACCGCCCCCGTGGTGATCGCCGTCAGCGCGTGCGCCGTGCTGCTCACCCTCGGGGTTTCCGGGCGCCTGTCCCAGCCCGGGCTGTGGCTGCGCTGGATCGCGCTCCTGGGCGTCGCCGGGATTGGCGTGTTGCTGGGCAACCGCCTGGCACGGCGGGTGTCGCCCCTGGCCTTGCGCCGGCACATTTGCGGCCTGCTGGTGCTCAGCGGTTTGAGCCTAATGGCCCACGCCCTGCTGGAATCAATCTAGTGCCGCACGGTTGCAGGCATAAAAAAACCGCTGCCATGGCAGCGGTTGGAAGCCCTTGGAGAGAGCTGGAAATTTAGAAGCGGTAGCCGACGCCCACGCCAAGCAGGATGGGGTCGATCTTGAACTTGCCGATGCCGTTGTTGATGGTCGTGTCGATATACACCTTCTTCACGTCGAAGTTCAGCGACCAGTTCTTGTCCAGCGCATAGTCAAAACCGACTTGCAGAGCACCACCCCAGCTGTTGCGCTTCACATCCAGACCGGCGGGCAGGTCAACATTCGAGAAGCGTGTGTAGTTGATACCAGCACCCACGTAAGGCTTGAAAGCACCAAAGTTGGTGAAGTGGTACTGGGCCATCAGGCTGGGAGGCAGGTGCTTCAGCGAACCAATCTTGGCGCCATTCAGTCGCACGTCCTGCTTTTGAGGGTAGGTCAGGACCAGTTCAGCGGCGAAGTTGGGGGTGAAGTAGTAGCTGATGTCCAGCTCAGGAATCACCTTGTCGTTGATGCTAACGCCAGCAGCACCGGCAGCACCGCCGTTGTCGCTTTCCAGGTGCACCGCGCGCACGCGCACTTGCCACTTGCCATCTTGCTGCTGCGCCATGGCAGCACCGGAAGTCATTGCACACAGAGCGGCCACGGCCAGCAGAGTCTTTTTCATAGTAGGTGTTTGGTCAAAGTCCGGGGACAACCCCCGTGACAGCCATTGCATCACTGCGCCCCACCCTGGGGTTTGCCTTAGGTCAACCCGGTCACCAGCGCGATTTCAGAGTTTGCAGAAATGTTGGAATTAAGCAACAACCCCTGCCACAGCAACACCCCCACTTCTATACCCATGCGCAGGGCTAGTGCGTATCCGCGGTGCCGCGTAGGCGCTGTACCGCTTGCACCAGCACCACGATCACCCCACCAATGAGGGCCCCCACCCCGACATGGACCAGCAGCGGCACCAGCAAGGCCACGACGCCACCCAGCGGGGCAATGCTGGCATCCAGCCAGGTCTGGATCGGCCGCAGGCCGTGCACCAGCAGGCTGCCTCCCACCAGGAACATGGCCGCCGTGCCCACGATCGACAGGCCCTTCATCAGCCAGGGGGTGAAGGCAATCAGGCCGCGGCCCAGGGCCTGCAGGCTGGCACGGTCCTTGGACATCCAGGCGTTGCCAACATCGTCCATGCGCACAATACAGGCCACAAGGCCATACACGAACACGGTGATGGCCAGGGACACTGCCACCAGCACGCTGAACTGCTTGACCAGCGGTTCGTTGGCCACGGTGCTCAGCGCAATCGCCAGGATTTCGGCCGAGAGGATGAAGTCCGTGCGGATGGCACCCTTGATCTTTTGCTGTTCATAGGCCGCGGCATCCATGCCACGCTGCTTGGCCTCACGCACCGAGGACTGCGCCACGCCCTGGGCCTGGGCTTCCTGGGCCTCCTGCACGGGATCGTGGCCGTTGCGGCGCTGGTGCAGGGTGTGCAAGATCTTCTCCACCCCTTCGAAGCACAGGAAGGCGCCGCCCACCATCAGCAACGGGGTGATCAGCCAGGGCATGAAGGCGCTGATCAGCAAGAAGGCCGGCACCAGGATCACCTTGTTGAGCAGCGATCCCTTGGCCACGCCCCAGACCACGGGCAGTTCGCGGTGGGTGCGCACGCCGGTCACCTGCTCGGCGTTCAGGGCCAGGTCATCACCCAGCACGCCCGCGGTCTTTTGCATGGCCACCTTGGTCATGCCCGCCACGTCGTCGGCCATGGCGGCCGATTTGCGCGCGGCCACCTTGCTCATCAGGGCCACGTCGTCCAACACGGCGGCAATGTCATCCAACAGCATCAACAGTCCAGCACCGGCCATCTCGACTCCTTGGTGAATGTCCGCCGCACGCTTGCTTGCGCGGCATGACGTGAATCTTCAAAACATGGCAGCCGCCCCGCCACAGCCGGGCGGCTGCGGGACTCAGGGCTTGTCGTAATACGCCTGGGCCGCGTCGCTCAGCAGGTTGGGATGCATGCTGACCGCATACGGCAGGCCCAGGAAGTTGCGCCAACCGCCCCGGTCGGCCTCGGTGAGCTTGCCGTCCTTGTTGACGTCCAGCGCCACCGGCACCACGCCGTAGAAGCTGCCGCCCACGCCGTCCAGCTTGAGCTTGTCGCCCTTCTTGTCCGTGCTGAGCACGCGGCCACTAGTGGCATCCACGGCCACCAGCGGTTCGCCGACAAAGCCTTCGCGGATCACATACACCTCGGTATAGCCCTGGCCGGCCCAGCGCTGATCGACCAGCAGGTCGGGCCGCGCTAGCACATTGGCCGCCTCGGCCGCGCAGGCGCCCGTGCGGCACAGCACGGCCACCGGGGCATCCTTGTACGGCAGCACCGCCTGCACGGCCTGCCAGAAGTCCGCCGCGCTGACGCGCACCTCGGTGCCCGGCACCGCGCCATAGCGGCATTGGCTGCCATCGTCCAAACGGATCTGTGCCTCGGCCGCCCCAAACGGGTGGGGCTGGCACTGCTGGTACAGGCGCGGAAACGGCAGGTGGCGCGCCCCCTCGGGGTGGCCCAGGCGGTATTCCGTGGCATCGCGCACATCGATCAGCGCCATGCGCTGGCTGGCCGGCAGTTGCGTGCCCACATAGGCCCGGGCCGCGCTGATGTCACCCGCGTAATGGCGCACGGGGGCGTACAGGGGCTGCGCCGGTGCCGCCTTGGCCACGGTGGTGGTGGCCGTGCTCTTGCCGCCGCCATACCAGCCTTGGACATAGGCACAGCCTGAAGTGAGCAGCACGGACGACAAGGCCAACGCCTTCAGGACCCAGGAAGAAGAGGTTTGCATACACATGGTGAAAGAAGAACCCGCGGACACGAAGACTGTGCCTGCGCTGTGGCCGCCATCATAGAGGGGCGCCGGGCCTGCGCCACCGCATCGCCGCCGTGGGCATGGCTGGGCCTGCACCAGGCCGCCACCCCGTGCTGCGCCGCCGGCACCCCGCCCACCGATGTATTGGCAGCCATGCTGGCCCTGCTGCGCTGGCTGGATCCGGTGTTGCCCAGGTTGCAATTTAAAAAAAAGAGAGCAGCTTGCGCTGCCCCAATCTGCTGTTCAACGCCATTCAGGCTTGAAGTGCTTGAATGACCAGCGCAGCACGCTCTCTTTTTGATTCAGTGGCCATAAAAAAAAGGCCCTGCCAGCGGCAGAGCCTTGTGTGCCAAGCGAGCAAGCTGCCTAGCAGCTTGCGGTGGCCATCAACCCAACCACTTGCGGGCGTTGCGCCACACGCGCATCCAGGGGCTGAAGGCGGACTTGTCGCCCGAGGTCCAGCTCATCTGCACGTTGCGGAACACGCGCTCGGGGTGCGGCATCATGGCGGTAAAGCGCCCGTCGGCCGTGGTCACGGCGGTCAGGCCACCGGCCGAGCCGTTGGGATTGAAGGGGTACTGCTCGGTCGGCTGGCCGTGGTTGTCCACATAGCGCATGGCCTTCACGACTTGGTCTGCATTCCCACGGAACTGGAAGTTGGCGTAGCCCTCGCCATGCGCCACGGCGATCGGCAGGCGCGAACCGGCCATGCCCTGCAGGAAGATGGAGGGCGACTCCAGCACTTCCACCATGCTCAAACGCGCCTCGAAGCGGTTGCTCTGGTTTTGTGTGAAGCGTGGCCAGTCCTGTGCGCCGGGGATGATGTCTGCCAGCTCGGCAAACATCTGGCAGCCGTTGCACACGCCCAGACCGAAGGTGTCCTGGCGGCCAAAGAAGGCCTGGAACTGCTCGGACAGGCGGTCGTTGAAGGTGATGGAACGCGCCCAGCCAATGCCCGCACCCAGGGTGTCGCCGTAGCTGAAGCCGCCACAGGCGACCACACCGGCAAAGTTCTTCAACTCTGCGCGGCCAGCTTGCAGGTCGCTCATGTGCACGTCGAAGGCGTCAAAACCGGCTTCGGTGAAGGCGTAGGCCATTTCCACATGGGAGTTCACGCCCTGCTCGCGCAGCACAGCCACGCGGGGCTTGGCAGCCACGTTGATGAAGGGCGCCGCCACGTTGTCCTGGGGGTCGAACGTCAGGTGCACGTGCATGCCGGGGTCGGTGGGCTCACCGGCGGCGGCGTGTTCGCTGTCGGCACACACGGGGTTGTCGCGCTGCTGGCAGATCTTCCAGCTCACGGCATCCCAGACCTGGTGCAGGTCGGAGAGTGTGGCGCCAAACACCTTCTGCGCATCGCGCCAGACCTGCAGCTCGCCCTTGCCGGCGTCCACGGGGGACGATGCGGGGCGGGTCTTGCCGATGGTGTGGCTGCACTGGATCAGGCCGTGCTCGCGCAGCACGTGCATGACTTCGGCGCGGTCGGCGGTGCGGATCTGCAGCACCACGCCCAGCTCTTCGTTGAACAGGGCGCGCAGCGTCAGGTCCTCGCGGCGGCCGGCCACCTGCTTGCCCCAGTTTTTGCCCTCGCCGCTGTCCATGCGGCTGTCGCTGATGCCGTCGCCTTCGGTGATCAGCATGTCCACGTTCAGCGCCACGCCCACATGGCCGGCAAAGGCCATCTCGGCCACGGTGGCCAGCAGGCCGCCGTCGCCCTTGTCGTGGTAGGCCAGGATCAGGCCCTTGGCGCGCAGTGCGTTCACCGCATCGACCAGGGCGATCAGGTCCTTGGCGTCGTCCAGGTCGGGCGTCTCGTTGCCCGACTGGTTCAGCACCTGGCCGATGATGGAGCCGCCCATGCGCATCTTGCCGCGGCCCAGGTCGATCAGCACCAGGGTGCTGTCCTCCACCTCGGCGTCCAGCTGCGGGGTCAGCGTGGTGCGCACGTCGTCGATGGCGGCAAAGCCGGTGATGATCAGGCTCACGGGCGAGGTGACCTTCTTGGTCTGGCCGTTCTCGTTCCACTGTGTGCGCATGGACAGGGAGTCCTTGCCCACGGGGATGGAGATGTTCAGCGCGGGACACAGCTCCATGCCCACGGCCTTGACGGTGGCATACAGCGCGGCGTCTTCGCCGGCTTCACCGCAGGCGGCCATCCAGTTGGCCGACATCTTGACCTTGGGCAGCGCGATAGGCGCGGCCAGCATGTTGGTGATGGCTTCGGCCACGGCCATGCGCCCCGAGGCCGGGGCGTTGATGGCCGCCAGCGGCGTGCGCTCGCCCATGGCCATGGCTTCACCCTTGAAGCCCTGGTAATCGGCCAGGGTCACGGCCACGTCGGCCACCGGCACCTGCCAGGGGCCGACCATCTGGTCGCGGTGGGTCAGGCCGCCCACGGCGCGGTCGCCGATGGTGATCAGGAAGCGCTTGGACGCCACGGTGGGGTGGGCCAGCACGTCGATCACGGCCTGCTCCAGCGCCACGCCGGTCAAGTCGATGGCGGGCAGCGTGCGTTCCACGCTGGTCACGTCCTTGTGCATCTTGGGCGGCTTGCCCAGCAGCACGTTCATGGGCATGTCCACGGGGAACTTCTGGTCGCCCGCGGCGACGGCCGTGTCTTCCAGCACAAGCTGGCGCTCTTCGGTGGCCACACCGATCACGGCGAACGGGCAGCGCTCGCGCTCGCAGAAGGCCGTGAACTGCGCCAGCGATTCGGGCGCGATGGCCAGGACGTAGCGCTCTTGCGATTCGTTGGACCAGATTTCCTTGGGCGACAGGCCCGACTCTTCCAGCTTGACGGCACGCAGGTCAAAGCGCGCGCCACGGCCGGCGTCGTTGGTCAGCTCGGGGAAGGCGTTGGAGATACCGCCGGCGCCCACGTCGTGGATGGCCAGGATGGGGTTCTCCGTGCCCTGCGCCCAGCAGTGGTTGATGACTTCCTGCGCCCGGCGCTCGATCTCGGGGTTGCCGCGCTGCACCGAGTCGAAGTCCAGTTCCGCCGCGTTCGTGCCCGAAGCCATGGAGCTGGCCGCACCGCCGCCCATGCCGATGCGCATGCCGGGGCCGCCCAGCTGGATCAGCAGCGTGCCAGCGGGGAATTCGATCTTCTTGGTCAGCTCGGCGTCGATCACGCCCAGGCCGCCGGCAATCATGATGGGCTTGTGGTAGCCGCGGGTGATGTCACCGACCTGCTGTTCGTACTCGCGGAAATAGCCGGTCAGGTTGGGGCGACCAAACTCGTTGTTGAACGCCGCGCCGCCCAGGGGGCCTTCGATCATGATCTGCAGCGGGCTGGCGATGTGCTCGGGCTTGCCGACTTCGCTGCCCCACAGCTTGGAGACGGTGAAGCCGGTCAGGCCGGCCTTGGGCTTGGAGCCCCGGCCGGTCGCGCCTTCGTCACGGATTTCGCCGCCGGCGCCGGTCGAGGCACCGGGGAAAGGCGAGATGGCCGTGGGGTGGTTGTGCGTCTCCACCTTCATCAGCACATGGTGGGTGGCAGTCTTCTTTTGATAGCTGGGAGCGCTGACTGTGCCTGCCTTGGCATCGAATTGGGCCACGAAACGCTCGACCGCATGGCCTTCCATGATGGAGGCGTTGTCGGAGTACGCCACCACGGTGTGCTGGGGCGAGACGGCTTCGGTGTTGCGGATCATGCCGAACAGCGACTTGTCCTGCTCCACGCCGTCGATGGTGAACTTGGCGTTGAAGATCTTGTGGCGGCAGTGCTCGGAGTTGGCCTGCGCAAACATCATCAGTTCCACGTCCGTGGGATTGCGCTTCAGGTCATTGAAAGCGTTGACCAGGTACTCGATCTCGTCGTCGGCCAGGGCCAGGCCCCACTGCTTGTTCGCGGTTTCCAGCGCCGCGCGGCCACCGCCCAGCACGTCCACAAACTCCATGGGCTGGGCCTGCAGGGTGGAGAACAGCTGCTCGGCTTCGGCACGGGTGGCGAAGACCGATTCGGTCATGCGGTCGTGCAGCAAGGCCGCGATCTGCGCGGTCTGCGCTTGCGACAGCTCGGGCTTGCCACCCAGCAGGCCGGACTTCACTTCCACGCGGTACTCGGTCATGCGTTCGACGCGGAACACCTCCAGGCCGCAGTTGCGCGCGATGTCGGTGGCCTTGGAGGCCCAGGGCGAGATGGTGCCCAGGCGCGGGGTGACGACCAGGGCCACACCGTCGCTCCCGCCGACATACGGGTCGCCATACGTCAACAAGGCCGCCAGACGCTGAGCTTGCTCGGCAGTCGGGGCGGCCTCGGTGGCAACCAGGTGCACAAATCGGGCGCTGATGCCCGTGATCTTGGGGTGGATGGCGACCAGATCGGTCAGGAGTTGCTGGGCGCGGAACGAGCTCAGGGCGTTTCCACCCTCAAACTGAGTCAAATGCAAGGTCACGAGGCGGCCTGTTTATGTGAAGGCTGGTCAAAAGCGTCCCGCCCTGAGGACAAGCACCAAGGCAGGGACGCTGAATTGAGAGAGCTGCGATTTTACCGGGTCGAATACCCTATATATGGAAAGCAATATGAGCAGGGGGAATAGGCGCAGGCTTTGCACGCAATCGCCAACACCCTGCTAGCAACTTCCCCAAGCAGGCCTGCGCCGCCACCGAAAGCCGGCCGATGGAATAATCCAGGGCATGAGCATCACCATCAAAACCCCGCAAGACATCGAGCGCATGCGCGTTGCAGGCCGACTGGCTTCGGAAGTGCTGGACTACATCACCCCCCACATCAAGCCCGGCATCACCACCGCAGAGATCGACCGCCTGGGCGCTGAGTGCATGGCCCAGCAGGGCACCCGGTCCGCCACCATCGGCTACCAGCCCCCGGGCTACCCGCCCTACCCCGGCCACCTGTGCACCTCGCCCAACCACGTGGTGTGCCACGGCATCCCGAACGACAAGCCGCTGAAGAAGGGCGACATCATCAACGTGGACGTCACCGTCATCACCGAAGACGGCTGGTACGGCGACAACAGCCGCATGTTCATGATCGGCGAGGGCACCATCGCCGGCAAGCGCCTGTCCAAGCTGACCTTTGAAGCCATGTGGCTGGGCATCCAGCAGGTCAAGCCCGGCGCCACGCTGGGCGACATCGGCCACGCCATCCAGACCTACGCCGAAAAGCACAACCTGTCGGTGGTGCGCGAATACTGCGGCCACGGCATCGGCCAGAAATTCCACGAAGAACCCCAGGTGCTGCACTACGGCAAGCCCGGCACGGGCACGGTGCTGGAAGAAGGCATGGTCTTCACCATCGAGCCCATGCTGAACCTGGGCAAGCGCGAGGTGAAGGAACTGGGCAACGACGGCTGGACCATCATCACCAAGGACCGCAGCCTGTCGGCCCAGTGGGAGCTGATGCTGGCCGTGACCAAGACCGGCTACGACATCCTGACCTGGTCCGAGGGCTCGCCCACGCCACCCGACTTCATCACCGGCATCCGCACCTGATGCGGCCCCGGCCCTGGCGCCCTGTGACAAGGCAGTCCCGCTGCAGGCGGACTGCCTTTTTTCATGGCGGGATCGTGCACACTCGGGTTCCAGGTCCATGCCGCCGCCACGCCTTGCATATTTCTTGCTTGCCTGTGGTCCAGTTTTTGCCTGACAGGTCTTTCTTGCCATGAACATCGAACTCGGCGCCCTGCGCACTGCCTACCGCCAGGACAAGGCGGCCCTCACCGACGCCTTGCGCACCCCTGCCAGCAGCACCCGGGGCATCCGCAGCGTGCTGCAAAAGCTCTCACGGCTGACCGACCAGCACCTGTGTGCCATCCGCGCGGCCAGCGGGCTGCCGGCCGAGGTGGCCCTGGTGGCCGTGGGCGGCTATGGCCGCGAGCAGCTGTTCCCCGCCTCCGACGTGGACGTGCTGTTGCTGCTGCCCGGCCACAGCACCGAGGGGCACGCCCTGCTGAAGGAGGACCTGGAGCGCTTCATCGGCGCCTGCTGGGATGCGGGCCTGGAAATCGGCTCCAGCGTGCGCACCACCAGCGAATGCGTGGCCGAGGCCCAGAACGACGTGACCGTGCAGACCTCGCTGCTGGAAGCCCGGCTGATCGACGGCGATGCGGCACTGTTTGCCGAGTTCCAGCGCCAGTACCGCGCCTCGCTCAACCCCAAGGCCTTCTTCACCGCCAAGACGCTGGAGCTGCGCCAGCGCCACATCAAGCACGAGGGCACGCCCTATTCGCTGGAGCCCAACTGCAAGGAATCACCCGGCGGCCTGCGCGACCTGCACACCATCCTGTGGGTGGCGCAGGCGGCCGGCCTGGGCAGCAACTGGCGCGAACTGGCGGCCAGCGGCATTGCCACCGAGTTCGAGGCCACGCAGCTGGAGCGCAACGAGGCCACGCTGAGCCTGATCCGCGCCAAGCTGCACGCCCTGTCGGGCCGGCACGAGGACCGGCTGATCTTCGATTTGCAGACCGCCGTGGCCGAGTCCTTCGGCATCCAGAGCCACACGCCCGTGGGCGAGACCATGCCCGTGCGCGCCAGCGAGGTGCTGATGCGCCGCTACTACTGGGCGGCCAAGGCGGTGATGCAGCTGCAGCAGATCCTGCTGCTGAACATTGAGGAGCACCTGTACCCGAACAACGCCGAGCTCAAGCGCATCGACGACCGTTTCTTCGACAAGGACGGGCTGATCGAGGTGGCCAGCGACGACCTGTACCAGAAGGACCCGCAGGCCATCCTGGCCACCTTCCTGACCTACCAGAAGTCGCCCGGCCTGCGCGACCTGTCGGCGCGCACGCTGCGCGCCCTGTACAGCGCGCGCGACCTGATGGACAACACCTTCCGCCAGGATCCGGTGAACCGCGATACCTTCATGCAGATCCTGCAGGAACCGCGCGGCCAGACCCATGCCTTCCGGCTGATGAACGCCACCTCGGTGCTGGGGCGCTACCTGTGGTCCTTCCGCCGCATCGTGGGCCAGATGCAGCACGACCTGTTCCACGTCTACACCGTGGACCAACACACGCTGATGGTGCTGCGCAACATGCGGCGCTTCTTCATGGCCGAGCACGTGCACGAGTACCCGCTGTGCTCGCAACTGGCCAGCGGCTGGGACAAGCCCTGGCTGCTGTACCTGGCAGCGCTGTTCCACGACATCGGCAAGGGCCGTGGCGGCGACCACTCTGAGATCGGCGCCATCGAGGTGCGGCGCTTTGCCCGCCAGCACAACATGGCCGCCGAGGACGCCGAGCTGGTCGAATTCCTGGTGCGCGAGCACCTGCAGATGAGCACCGTGGCGCAAAAGCAGGACACCAGCGACCCGGACGTGATCCGCGCCTTTGCCGAGCGCGTGGGCACCGAGCGCCGCCTGACGGCGCTGTACCTGCTGACCGTGGCCGACATCCGCGGCACCAGCCCCAAGGTCTGGAACGCCTGGAAGGGCAAGCTGCTGGAAGACCTGTACCACGCCACGCTGCGCGTGCTGGGCGGGCGCGCGCCCGATGCCGCCGCCCTGGTGGAGGCGCGCAAGCGCGAGGCCCAGGTGGCCCTGGCCCTGACGGCCCAGCCCTACGAGTCGCACAAGGCGCTGTGGGACACGCTGGATGTGAGCTACTTCATGCGCCACGAGCCGGCCGACATCGCCTGGCATGCGCGCCAGCTGTCGCGCCACGTGGGCAGCCCCGTGCCCGTGGTGCGCGCGCGCCAGTCCCTGGTGGGCGAAGGCGTGCAGGTGCTGGTGTACGCCCCGGACCAGTCCGACCTGTTCGCCCGCATCTGCGGCTACTTCGACAACGCCGGCCTGATGGTGGTGGACGCCCGCATCCACACGGCGCGCAATGGCTATGCGCTGGACACCTTCCAGATCGCCTCCGAGCAGCTGCAGATGCACTACCGCGAGCTGACGACGCTGATCGAAAACGGCCTGCCCCAGGCCATCCTCAGCAAGGAGCCGCTGCCCGAGCCCGGCAAGCGCCGCCTGTCGCGGCGCGTGCGCAGCTTCCCCATGGTGCCGCGCGTCACGCTCACGCCGGACGACAAGGCGCAGAACTGGCTGCTCAACATCTCGGCCAGCGACCGCGCCGGCCTGCTGTATTCCGTGGCGCGCATCCTGGCGGCGCACGGCCTGAGCGTGCAGCTGGCCAAGGTCTCCACCCTGGGCGAGCGCGTGGAAGACAGCTTCCTGGTGCAAGGCCCGCGGCTGAACAGCAACGCCCAGCAGTTGCTGATCGAAACCCAGCTGGTGCAGATGCTGCAGGAGTGAGCCACGGACCGCACGCGACCCGAAGAAAAAAAGAGCGCCTGGCGCAGTCTTGACAAGGATTTCGGAGGATTTTGATTCTGAAAGCCTTACAGGACGTGCGCCAGGCGCTCTGTGATTGGAAGTGACTCCACCGGCACCGGGCCCCTGCAGGCCCGTGCGTCACACCACTCAATAGTGCGGTGGCAGCTCGTCGCGCAGGTTGCGTGGCGCGCCCTGCCCGCCTTCCGGCACCTGCTGGCGCAGCTGCCGCACCTCGTTGATCAGCGCGTCGATCTGCTGCTGCTGGCGGTAGATGGTCATGTTCAGCTGCTCCAACAGATCGTCGGTGTAGCTGGCCTTGACCTCCAGGTCCATGATGCGCGCCTCCAGCGCCTCGGGCGTGGGCTGCTCACTCATGCCCGCAGCGCCTTGGCCAGGCGTGCCACGCCTTCGCGGATCTTGTCCTCGTCCGCCGTCGCAAACGACAGGCGGAAGGTGGACAGGTCGGGGTGCTGGCTGAAGAACGGGGCGCCCGGCACAAAGGCCACGCCCTGCGCGATGGCCTGCTTGGCCAGCACGTTCGCATCGGCCAGCGCACCGTGCGCGCCGGTCAGGCGCACCCACAGGAACAGGCCGCCCTGCGGCTCGGTGAATGCCACGGCATCGCCCAGTTCGCTGCGCAGCGCCGCAATCATGGTCTGGGCACGCTGGGCGTAAACCTTGCGCACCTTGGCCAGCGTAGCCGGCATGTGGCCGGCCAGCAGGTAGTGCGCCGCGGTGGCCTGGGCAAAGGTGCTGGTGTGGGCGTCGCTGAACTGCTTGCACATCACGGCCTTGGCCAGCAGCTCGGGCGGTGCGATCAGCCAGCCGATGCGCAGGCCGGGGCTGAGCACCTTGGACAGCGAGCCGCAGTGCGCCAGCCAGTCGCGGCTGCCGGGCACCTCACTGGACAGCGCCAGCAGGCTGGCGGGCGGGGGGGCGTCGAAGTACAGGTCGCCATACGGGTCGTCCTCGACCACCAGGGTCTGGTACTTCACGGCCAGCTCCAGCACGCGCTGGCGACGCTCCAGGCTCAGCGTGGCACCGCTGGGGTTGCCGAAGGTGGGGATCAGGTAGACCAGCTTGGGCTGGTGCTCGGCGATCAGCTTTTCCAGCTCGTCCACGATCACGCCCTGGCTGTCGATGGGCGCGCTGATCACTTCAGCGCCGTACAGGCGGAAGCACTGGATGGTGGCCAGGAAGGTCGGGCCTTCGACGATCACCTTGTCGCCGGGCGAGATCATGCACTTGCCCAGCAGGTCCAGCGCCTGCTGGCTGCCCGTGGTCACGACCAGGTTGTCGGCGTACACATCCTTGGCGCCCTTGGCCGCGGTGAAGGCGGCCAGCTGTTCGCGCAGCGGCATGAAGCCTTCGGTCGCGCCGTACTGCAGGGCCAGGCCGGCGTCCTGGGCCAGGGCCTTCTGCGCGGCGTCCTGGATGCCCGCCACGTCGAACATGGCGCTGTCGGGAAAGCCCCCGGCAAAACTGATGATCCCGGGCTTGCCCAGCAGCTTGAATAATTCACGGATCGCGGATGTTTCTACGTTGTCCAAACGTTGTGCAAACTGCATGGAGCATGTCCTCTCGGTAAAAATCCAGTGCCTGGTGCCGGGGCTGTGCACCAGGCCGGCGGCGGCCTGCCGCCTATGCGCTGCATTATCGCGCCTGCCACAGGCCGCGCCGCGCCATGGCCGGCCACCGCCGCCCGGCGCTTGAAGGAAAATCCGCAGTTGCCATCCCCACCGAGCGCCATGAAAAAATCCGAGATCGTTCCCTTCTTCACCCTGCTGCGCGACGCCAACCCCAGCCCGCAGACCGAGCTGGAATACACCACCGTCTTCGAGCTGCTGGCGGCCGTGCTGCTGTCGGCCCAGGCCACGGACGTGGGCGTCAACAAGGCCACGCGCAAGCTGTTTCCGGTGGCCAACACGCCGCAGGCCATCCTGGACCTGGGCCTGGAGGGGCTGGAGGGCTACATCAAGACCATCGGCCTGTACCGCAGCAAGGCCAAGCACCTGATGGCCGCCTGCCGCATCCTGGTTGACCAGCATGGCGGCCAGGTGCCCGCCACGCGCGAAGCCCTGGAGGCCCTGCCCGGCGTGGGCCGCAAGACGGCCAACGTGGTCCTGAACGTGGCCTTCGGCCAGCCGACGATGGCGGTGGACACGCACATCTTCCGCGTCAGCAACCGCACCGGTCTGGCCCCCGGCAAGACCCCGCTGGAGGTGGAAAAACAGCTGCTCAAGCGGGTGCCGGACGAATTTGCCGTGGACTCGCACCACTGGCTGATCCTGCTGGGACGCTACGTCTGCCAGGCGCGCAAGCCCAAGTGCTGGGAATGCCTGGTCGCGGCGCACTGCGACTTCAAACCCAAGACCGCCGCGCCCACCGGACGCGCCTAGGCCCGGGCCCGCAACGCCTGAACGCCCTCCGCACCACGGGCCCAGTGCTGCGGGTCCAGCCCATGAAAAAAGCCCCGCACAGCGGGGCTTGGAGGGGTCGACGGCAGGCCGTTCAGTGGGCCGCGAAATCGTGGCGTTGCACGGCACGGCGGGCCGCCCAGTACTGCAGCGCACGCGGCACGATCAGCACCAGCAGCACGATCACCACCAGCGTCAGCGACATGGGGCGCTGCAGGAAGATCCAGAAGCTGCCCTCGCCGATCGACACGGCGTTGCGCATCTGCGCTTCGGCCAGCGGGCCCAGGATCATGCCGACCACCACGGGGGCCGTGGGGAAGTCGAAGCGGCGCATCAGCACACCCAGCAGACCGATGCCATACAGCAGGAACAGGTCGAACGTGCTCTGGCGCATGCCATAGGCACCGACGGTGGCGAAAATCAGAATCCCGGCGTACAGCTGGGGGCGGGGAATCTTCAGCAGCTTCACCCACAGGCCCACCATGGGCAGGTTCAGCACCAGCAGCATCAGGTTGCCGATGTACAGCGAGGCGATCAGCGCCCACACCAGGGCACCGGCGCTGCTGAACAGCTGGGGCCCGGGGTTGATACCGTAGTTCTGGAACGCGCCCAGCAGCACTGCCGTGGTGTTGCTGGTGGGAATGCCCAGGGTCAGCAGCGGAATCAGCGCCGCCGTCACCGTGGCGTTGTTGGCCGCCTCGGGACCGGCCACGCCTTCGATGGCGCCCTTGCCGCCGAACTCGGCCTTGTCCTCGCCTTTGGCCAGCTTCTTCTCGGTGGCGTAGCTCAGGAAGGTCGGGATCTCCGTCCCGCCGGCGGGAATGCAGCCAAACGGCGTGCCGATGATGGTGCCGCGCAGCCAGGCCGGCACGGAACGCTTCCAGTCACGGCGCGTCATGTGCACGCGCGTCACCTTGTTCTGCGACTGGTCGACCTTGCCTTCGTACAGGGCGGCGTACAGCACCTCAGCCACGGCGAACAGGCCCACGGCCACCAGCACGATGTCCACGCCGTCCATCAGTTCCATCTTGCCGCCGGTGTAACGGGCCGAACCGGTGATCTGGTCCATGCCCACGCACCCCAGGGCCAGGCCGACGAACAAGGCCGTCATGCCGCGCAGGCTGCTTTGCCCCAGCACCGCGCTCACGGTGGTGAAGGCCAGCACCATCAGCATGAAGTACTCGGGCGGGCCCAGGCGCACGGCAAAGTCCGCCACAGTGGGCGCGAACAGCGTCACCACCACGGTGGCCACCGTGCCCGCCACGAAGGAGCCGATGGCCGCCGTGGCCAGCGCCGCGCCGGCGCGGCCACTCTTGGCCATCTTGTTGCCCTCCATGGCCGTGACCATGCTGGCGGTTTCCCCCGGCGTGTTCAGCAAGATGGAGGTGGTCGAGCCCCCGTACATGGCACCGTAGTAGATGCCCGAGAAGAAGATCATGGAGGCGGTGATTTCCACCTTGGCCGTGATTGGCAGCAGCATGGCCACGGCCACGGCGGGGCCAATGCCCGGCAGCACGCCCACGGCCGTGCCCAGGGCGCAGCCCAGCAGCGCCCACAGCAGATTGATCGGAGTGGCCGCCGTGGCAAACCCTTGCATCAGTGCGTCGAACATGTCCATCACAGCCACCCTGTTTCCGTCAGACCTGGCAGGTTGATGGCCAGGAACTGTGTGAAGGCCCAGAACACCGGGGCCGCAATCGTGAAGCCCACCAGCACGTCCTTGAGCAGGGCCTTGCCGCTCAGGGTGCCCGTCTGGCCCTGGGCCCGGCGCAGGCCTTGCACGGCCAGGGTGAAGCACAGCGTGCAGCTGATGATGAAGCCCAGGTGCTCGATCAGTCCGGCATTGAGCAGCAGACCCGCAGAGACCCAGACGAAGGGGCCGACATCGGCCTTGGCACTGCCGCCGGGCTCACCTGCCTTGCGGTAACCCCCAGTCAGGGCCTCCCACACCAGCCAGACGCCGCACAGGGCCAGCACTGCGGCACACAACCAGGGCAGAAAACTGGGGCCTACGCCGCCGTAGCCGGCGTCGCCGGCAATCTGGCTGGCACCGACGCCCATGCCAACGGCGACCAGCACCACCCCCACGCCCACGGCGGCTTGCCAGCGCGCGGACGGAATTGCACTGTGCCAGGCCGGCTCGGCGGGCACAGGGTTCAAGCTCTCAGACATGCAGAGCTCCTTTAAGAGAGAAATCAGGCTCTAGCGCTTCAACAGCAAGCGCTTTCAGCTATCAAATCCTGCAGCACGGCGCACGCAGCGTGCCGCAGGACCGCGCGTTACACCATGCCGGCGCGGGTCATGGTGTCTTGCAGGCTGCTGAACTCCTTGTCCACAAAGGTGGCGAAGGCATCGCCGGCCAGCCATGCCGGGGTCCAGTCGTTCTTCTTCAGGGCTTCCTGCCAGGCCGCGCTCTTGGTGGCCTTTTCCAGCTTGGCGATCAGCTCGTCGCGCTGCTGCTTGCTGATGCCGGGGGCGCCGTAGACACCGCGCCAGTTGCCGATTTCCACGTCAATGCCCTGCTCCTTCAGCGTGGGCACGTCCAGCGACGGCAGGCGCTCGGCCGAAGTCACGCCCACGGGCTTCATCTTGCCGCTGGCGATGTACTCGGCAAACTCGCTGTAGCCGCTGCCGCCGATGGTGACGTTGCCACCCAGGATGGCCGAGATCGCCTCGCCGCCCCCACGGAAAGCCACGTAGTTGATCTTGGCGGGGTCCACGCCCACGGCCTTGGCAATCATTGCAGCCGCAATGTGCTCGGTCGATCCGCGCGAGCCACCACCCCACTTCACACTGCCGGGGTCTTTCTTGAGCTGGGCGATCACCTCGCCCATGTTCTTGAACGGCGAATTGGCGGGCAGCACGAACACGTTGTATTCGCTGGTCAGTCGCGCCAGGGGCGTCACCTGCTTGAGGGTCACCGGGGGCTTGCCGGTGATGATGCCGCCCAGCATGACCGCGCCCATCACCATCAGGGCGTTCGCATCGTTCTTGCTGCCGTTGACGAACTGCGCCAGGCCGATGGCACCGGCCGCGCCGCCCTTGTTGTCATAGGTCACCGACGAGGCCACACCCGCATCCTGCAAGGCCTTGCCCAGAGCACGGCCCGTGGTGTCCCAGCCGCCACCGGGATTGGCGGGCAGCATCATCTTCATGGCCGCAGCCTGGGCCCAGCTGGTGGGGACAGTGCCGGCCACCGCCAGGGCAGCCATGCTCTTCAAGAAAGTATCGCGTCGCATCATCTTGTCTCCTGTTTATAGGTTCGTCGTCAGGAAAAGCAGCACCAGCCGCAACCTGCACTGCTTGGGCAGCATGATGCGGCGACTGCCTGTCAAATGGCTGTCCTGCAGGGGCCGTGAAAACCCCAAGCTGCACAGCAACAAAACCCGGTCGCCGCAGTGCTAACGTGCCGCCCATGCACATTCTCCTGGTCGAAGACGATCCCGCGATGCAAACCAGCCTGCAGCGCGCCCTGGCGCGCCGCGGCATCCATGTCAGCCTGTGCGCGGACGGGCTGCAGGCCATCCCGCAGTGGCAGGCCCTGCAACCCGACGTGGTGGTGCTGGACCTGACGCTGCCCGGCCAGGATGGCCTGCAGGTGCTGGAGCACCTGCGCGCGCTGCGCGCCACCACGCCGGTGCTGATCCTGACCGCGCGCAGCACCGTGGGTGACCGCGTGCTGGGCCTGAACGCCGGGGCCGACGACTACCTGGCCAAGCCCTTCGACCTGGACGAACTGGAAGCACGCCTGCGTGCCCTGGAGCGGCGCGCCCAGGGTGCGGGTGGTGCCTCCGCCCCGACCGACCATGACAGCTTCGGCACCCTGCGCCTGGACCGCGCCAGCGGCGCCATCTACCACCTGGGCCTGCCCATGGACTTCACGCCGCGCGAGCGCGCGCTGATGCTGGCCTTGCTGGCACGCCCGGGCCAGGCCATCGCCAAGGAGCGCCTGTACGAGCTGGTGTTTCCCGGCGAGGTCGACGTCAAGTACGAAGCCATCGAGGTGGTGGTCTACCGCCTGCGCAAGAAGCTGTCCGGCACCGGCATGGACCTGGTCACGCTGCGCGGCCTGGGCTACCTGCTCAAGCCCACGCCCTCGGGGGCTGCGGCATGAGCGAGCCCCAGCACCGCGGCATCTGGTCCTTGCGCAGCCAGTTGCTGGTGGGCATCTTGCTGCCGGTGATTGCCTGCATCGCGCTGAACATGCTGTGGTCCTACCGTGCCTCGCTGCAGGCGCTGCACACGGCCTACGACCGCACGCTGCTGGCCTCGGCCAAGACCATCGGCGAGCAGCTGGACGTGGACGGCTACGACGAGCACGCCCGCATCCACGCGCTGGTGCCCTACTCGGCGCTGGAGGCCTTCGAGGCCGACACCCACACGCGCCTGTACTACCGCGTGTCCAGCCTGGATGGGCAGCTGATCTCCGGCTTTGACGACCTGCCCTTCTGGCGCGGCACCATCCCGGCCCAGCCGCCCTACGCGGCGCTGGTGGACTTCTACGACAGCAGCTACCGCGACCAGCCGGTGCGCATCGCCGTGCTGCTGCAACCTGTGGCCAGTGCCACAGGGCGCAGCATGGCCGTGATCCAGGTGGCCGAAACCCTGCAACTGCGCCACAACCTGGCCTGGAACCTGCTGATTGAAACCCTGTGGCAGAACGCCGTGCTGCTGGGCCTGCTGGTGCTGACCATCATGATCGTCGTGCAGCGCGTCACGCGCGCGGTGCGCGAGGTCGGCCACGCCATCGGCCAGCGGCCACGCCATGATTTCCACCCCCTGCACCGCGACGCCGTGCCGCGCGAGCTGCAGCCCTGGATCGACGGCATGAACCAGGCCATCGAGCGCCTGCGCGAACTGCTCAGCCACCAAAAGCGCTTCGTGCGCGATGCCTCGCACCAGCTGCGCACCCCGCTGGCGGTGCTGAAGGTGCAGGTGCAGTCGGCCCGCCAGGGCGACATGCCGCCCGCCACGGCCTTGCAGGAAATCGAGGCCACCGTGGACCGTGCCACGCAGCTGGCCAACCAGATGCTGTCACTGGCCAAGGTGGAACAGCTGCGCCAACAGCCGCAGGCCGCCACCGCCACCGGCTGGGATGCCATCGTGCGCGAGGTGGCGCTGGACCTGGCCCCGCTGATCGCCGACAAGCTGCTGGACTTCGAGCTGCGCGCCGACACCCCCGTGCCGCTGTCCGCGCACGAATGGATGCTGCGCGAGCTGGTGCGCAACCTGCTGCACAACGCCATCCGCCACGCACCACCGGGCAGCGCCCTGCTGGTCACGCTGACCCCGCAGGCCGACAGGCAGCACGCCTGCCTGCACATCATCGACCAGGGCCCGGGCCTGTCCGAAGAGCTGCTGCAGCGCCTGTACCAGCCGTTCTCGGCCGGGGACACGCGCAACGGCTCCGGCCTGGGGCTGGCCATCTGCCTGGAAATCGTCCAGGCGCTGCACGGTCGCCTGGAGCTGCACAACCGCCAGCAGGGCGCGCGCATCCTGGGCCTGGAGGCCGTGGCCTGCCTGCCCATGGCCCCGACCGAAGGCGTCTGAGGGCGGCCGCCCGCGCCCGCAATACCCTCGCACTCTGAGCGGTTATCCCCCAATTTTTGCGGGCTGGGGGAACGGTGGCCCCAACGCCCGCGCGGCCCACGGGCCTGCAGCGCTATGCATTGCGAAGCACTCTGCTGTAAGACATAAATCCCAAGAAATCCCAAGCCCATCCTACGCATCGCGCTATCAAAAATATCAGCAGAATGCCTGTTTCGCCGCGCAGGCCGAATGCATGCGCGCAGCCTCAACAACATTCGATAGCACAGGCAGGAAACAGCAATGGGTGAAGCGCAGCAGGACAAGGCAGCACGGGTCGTGGTCGTGGGGGGCGGGGTCGCGGGGCTGGAAATCGCCTCGGCACTGGGCAAGCTGCGCGACCCGCACACCGCCTCGGTGACCCTGGTCGATGCCGATTCCGCCCACGTCTGGAAGCCCATGCTGCACACCATTGCCGCCGGCACGCGCGATCTGGCGCAGCAGCAGACCACCTACCTGGCCCAGGCCACGGACGCCCGCTTCGCCTACCAGCCCGGCGCCATGGAAGGCCTGGACCGCGCAAGCAAGGAAATCATCCTGTCCGCCATCTGTGCCCCCGACGGGCGTGAAATGGTGCCCGCGCGCCGCATCGGCTACGACAAGCTGGTCATCGCCGTCGGCAGCGGGGCCAACGACTTCGGCACGCCCGGCGTGCTGGAGCATTGCTACATGATTGATTCGCGCCGCAAGGCCGATGACTTCAACCGTGAAATCCGCCTGCGCATGGTGCGCGGCATGACCGAGGGCGAAACCCTGCAGGTGGCCATCGTCGGCGCCGGCGCCACCGGCGTGGAGCTGGCGGCCGAGTTGGTGCAGCTGTCCGAAAGCGCCGAAGCCTATGGCGCGCTGGGGCGGGCCGCCAAGTTCCGCATCGTGCTGATCGAGGCCGGGCCGCGCATCCTGCCCAGCTTCCCCGAGGAGATCTCCCAGGCCACCCAGCAGCGCCTGGAGCACCTGGGCGTGCGGGTGCTGGTCGGCCGCCGCGTGCAGGCAGCGCTGGCCAACGGCCTGCTGCTGGATGGCGACGAGGTCATCCCCGCCGGGCTCAGCGTCTGGGCTGCTGGCGTGAAGGCGCCCAATTTCCTGGCCCAGCTGGGCCTGCCCGTCACGCGCGGCAACCAGCTGATCGTGAACGACGATCTGCAGACCGCCGACCCCGACATCTACGCCGTGGGCGACTGCGCCAGCTACACCCTGCCTGGCCAGAGCACGCCGCTGCCGCCCACCGCCCAGGTGGCCCACCAGCAGGCACGCTACCTGATCGAGCTGCTGCCCAAGGTGCTGGCCAGCCGCCAGCCGTACGCCGGCCAGGGCTTTGCCTACCGCGACTTTGGGGCGCTGGTCTCGCTGGCCAACTACGACGCCTACGGCTCGCTGGGCAAGTTCGGGCTGTTCAACGGCGGCATGATCAAGGGCCGGCTGGCCATGCTCAGCCACATCTGGCTGTACCGCTCGCACCAGGCGCGCCTGTACGGCTTCTGGCGCGGCGGCCTGCTGTGGCTGGTGGATTTGATGAACTCCCGCCTGCGCCCCACCATCCGGCTGGATTGATCCCAAACGCCCCTACCCCCCAGCACATCGAAGATTGGCGTCCGTGACACAACGTAAAGCCGCAGGCAGTCCCCGCGTACGACCAGGCCCAGCAGCGACGTATCAGGGGTCACGCTAGCGGGTATAAAAAAAGGAGCTGACCGCGCAGCCCCTGCGGGCCTTGCAGAACGATTCGTTCTGAAAGGCAGGCGGGAGGCGCGCAGTCAGCTCCCTTTTTTGAAAAAGCTTCAGCCGGCCTTGGTAGCCACGCCGGCCGAGGTGAAGCTGGCCATCTCGCGCAGGATGGCACAAGCCGCCGGCAGCAGCGGCCAGGCCGCCGCGGCCCCGGAACCCTCGCCCAGGCGCAACTGCCAGTCCAGCAAGGGCCGCGCGCCCAGCGCCTGCAGCAGCAGGGTGTGGCCGGGCTCGCCCGAGCGGTGGGCGTACACGCAGCGCTGCAGCACCGCAGGCTGCAGGCGGCTGGCCACCAGCACCGCCGCCGTGGTGATGAAGCCATCGACCACAATCACGCGCCGCTCGGCCGCGGCCTGCAGCACGGCACCGACCATGGTCGCCACCTCCAGCCCGCCCATGGCGGCCAGCACCGGCAGCGGCTCGGTCACGGCGGCATGCGTCTGCAGCACCTGCTGCAGCACGGCGATCTTGCGTTCCACACCCTGCGGATCCAGGCCCGTGCCCATGCCCGTGACCTCCGCCACGGACACACCGCACAGCCGCGACAGCAGCAGCGAGGCGGTGGAGGTGTTGCCAATCCCCATCTCGCCCAGCAGCAAGGCATTGCCCGGCAGGCGCTTGACCAGTTCCACCCCGTTGCGGATGGCCAGCGCGCATTCCTGTTCGGTCATGGCCGGGCCCTGGCTGCAGTCCTGCGTGCCATAGGCCACCTTGCGGCGCCACAGGCGCGGCTGGCCGGCCTTGGGCAGCTTGTCCTCGGGGTCCTGCTCGCGGGCGGCAAAGTCGCGCGCCACGCCGCAGTCCACCACATTCAGGGCAATCCCATGCTGGCGCGCCAGCACGCTCACGGCCGCGCCGCCGGCCATGAAGTTCTCCACCATCTGCCAGGTCACGTCCACGGGGTAGGCCGACACCCCGCGCGCCGCCAGGCCATGGTCGGCCGCAAACACCACCATCTGCGGCGCCTCCAGCACCGGGGCATCGCTACCCAAGATGCAGGCCAAGCGGTGCGCCAGTTGCTCCAGCACGCCCAGGGAGCCCACGGGCTTGGTCTTCACGTCCAGCAAGCCCTGCACATGGGCGGCAAATGTGGCGTCCTCGATCGAAGCCACGTCAGGAATCACGGTCGACATTTCCATCCCTCATCACACACAAAAAAGGCGCTCCAGCGCCCGGGCCCAAGTATGCGCCTGCGCCCATGGCCTTGCCCCGCACCACATCAATCGCGGGCAAGAAAAAACCCGGCCAGGCCGGGTTGGGGGTGCTGGGCAGCGCAGGCGCTTACTTGCGCATCGGCTCCATGGGCTGGGGCATCGGCTGCTGCATCATGGGTGCGTGCGGCATGGGCTGCTGCATCATGGGAGGATGCTGGGCGGGCGGTGCGGCGGGCACCTCGATGGTCTGGGTGTATTCGCGGATCACCCCTCCCCCCTCGACGCTGCCGGAGAGCTGTGGCTGCTGCACGCGTGCCACGCAGGCGCTGCGGTCCAGCTCGGTCTTGAAGATGTCGCAGCGGCGCAAGGCGTTGCGCTGCAGGTCATCCATGCCCATGCCCGGCGGGTTGACCGGCCCCTGCCCGCGGCGCTGTTCCGCCGCGACGGCCGCGGCCTCGCGCTGCTGCGGGCTCATGGCCGCACCCTGCCCCCCGTGCGGCTTGGCGCCATGGTGCGGCATCTTGGCCGGGTGGTGGGGCATGGCGGGGTGCTGCGCCCCAGGTGCGGCCGGTGTCGCGGTTTGCGCCTGGGCCAAGCTTGCACCAGCCAGTGCCACCACGCACAGTCCCAGACGCCAGGAAGGGGTCCATTGCAACTTCATCAAAGCATTCTCCTTGGATGACAAACAATGCCAACAGCATGCCTGCCATGGCCCGGCATGGACTATCAGCCCAACCCGCCCAGCCTTGCAGGCACAAGCCTACAGCCGTAGCACCCGCTTACACCTCTTGCGCAAACCAGGTCTGCACGCCCTCCGCCAGGCGGGCAAACACCACCTCCAGCGACGGGGCCTGGGCGCCGAACAAGGCCTGGACAAAGGCCGTGTTCTCCAGCATGCCGTGCCAGTAGGTGCCCCAGATGTGGCCGGGGCCGTTCTGCCAGACCAGGCCCGGCACCACCTCCCGGGAACGCTGCGGCTGGCCGGCCTCCATGTCGGTGCGCAGCTGCGTCTGGCCGTGGTGGATTTCATAGACGTCCAAATCCATGCCCGCCAGGGACGACCAGGGCCCGTGCAGCGCCGGCAGGTGCACGCGCACGCGGCGCACGGTCTTGTCCGGCGCAAACAGCGTGACCAGGGGCAGCAGGCCCAGGCCGGCGGCGTTGCCGTCCACACCGTGCAGGTCAATCAGGGCCTCGCCCAGCATCTGCAGGCCCCCGCAGATGCCCAGCACCCGGCGCCCGGCATGGGCATGGGCAACCACGGCGGCGTCCAGCCCCTGGCCGCGCATCCAGTCCAGGTCGGCCGCCGTGGCCTTGGAGCCCGGCAGGATCACCCAGTCCGCGCCCTGCAACTGAGCCGGGCTGCGCGCCCAGACCACGCGCACGCCGGGCAGGTTCAGCAACGGCTGGAATTCATCGTGGTTGCTCATGCGCGGATAGGCCACGATGGCCACCGTGGTGTGGATGGCCCCGGCGCCCGTGCTGCGGGCATCGAACACGCCGTCCTCCTCGGGCAGGCCATGGTTCCACTGCATGGGGATGGTGGCCACCGTGGGCACGCCGGTGCGCTCCTGCAGCATCTGCGGCGCCGGGGCCAGCAGGCGTGCATCGCCCCGGAACTTGTTGAGCACGAAGCCGCGCAGCAGGGCCTGCTCCTCGGGCGGCAGCAGGGCCCAGGTGCCGTACAGGTGGGCGAAGGCGCCGCCCCGGTCGATGTCCGCCACCAGCAGGCAGTGCGCCTGACCGTGCCGGGCCACGCGCATGTTGACCACATCGCTGCTGTGCAGGTTGATCTCGGCCGGGGAACCGGCCCCCTCGATCACCACCACATCGTTCTCGGCCCGCAGGCTGTCCAGGGCCTGGGCGATCTGCGGCCACACGTGCTGGCTGCGACCACGCCAGGGCATGGCCGACAGCGCGGCATCCACCTGGCCCAGCAGCACCACCTGGCTGCGCGTGTCGGCCTCGGGCTTGAGCAGCAGCGGGTTCATGCGCACATCGGGCACGCAGCCCGCGGCCAGGGCCTGCAGGTACTGGGCCGTGCCGATCTCGCCCCACTGCCCATCCGGCGTGGCCACCACGCGGGCGTTGTTGCTCATGTTCTGCGCCTTGAAGGGCGCCACCTTGTAGCCCTGGGCGCGGTACCAGGCACACAGGGCCGTGGCCACCCAGCTCTTGCCGGCGTTGCTGCTGGTGCCCAGCACCATGACACACAGGGCCTGGGTCTGCCCGGGCTGCGGCCGCGGCAGGCGGACGGGATCGAATGCGGTCGGACTCATGCCAATTCCTTGAGGTTCATCGCCGCCCAGGCCTGTGCCAGGGCCTGCTGGGAGGCCGGCGGCAGCACGCCCAGGCGCACGCAGCCGGGCAGGCCAAAGCTGTGGGCATCGCGCAGCTTGATGCCTTGCGCGCGCAGCACGGCCAGGGCCTGCGCCATGCGCGCCTGCCCGTCCTGGGGCCAGTGCGCCACGAAATAATTGGCCCGGTGGCCCGGCAGCACCTGCCAGCCCAGCCGGGCGCACAGCTGCACTTGCTGCGCCTTCCAAGCCCGCAGCTGCACCAGGCTGGCCTGCAGCCAGGCCTGCACCTGCGGGGTGGTCCAGGCCTGCAGCATGGCCACGCCGTGGGCCCCCACCACCCAGGAGGGGGCCAGGTCGCGCAGCGCCGCCAGCTCCTGCTGCGTGGCCTGCACGGGCGCAATCGCGTAGGCGGCGCGCACCCCGGTCATGCCCAGGGCCTTGTTGGGGGTCCACATCTGCCACACGTGGTCCAGGTTTGGTCGCACAACGGCCGGCTCCAGCTGCAGCGGGGCATAGGCACAGTCCAGCACGCGCCAGGCCCCCGCCGGATCCGGCGACGACCACAGCGGCCAGACGTCCTCGTCCAGGCCCAGGGGGCTGGACGGGGCACAGGCCCAGTGCAGCCCGGGGCCACCCGCATGCGGGCTGCGCGGCACCACCGGCAATTGCCACAGGCGCGCGGCATGCGGGTAGTCGCCATAGTGGTGCGGCGGCAGGCTGACCTGGCGGGCCCCGCTGCGCACGGCATGCAAGGTCAGGCGGTGGATGCATTCGCTGGCACTGCCGGCCAGCAGCACGCGCGCCGGGTCCACGCCGTGGAAAGCCGCCAGGGCCGCGCGCAGGTCGGTGTAGGCCGGGTCCGGGTACTGGGCCACGTGCGCGGCCTGCAGCGCCGCCACGGCCTGCGGGCACGGGCCGCAGGCATTGCGGTTGGTGGAAAAATCGTGCGCCGGCACGCCCAGTGCGTCGGTGCCCCCGTGGATCAGCGCCTCAGCCATGGACGATCCCCCCCAGGCCCAGCAGCACCACCAGCGCGGCGATCGCGCAGGCCCCGACCACGCGCGCGGCCAGGCCCACGGCCTGCTGCACCTGCGCAGCCTGGGGCACCTGGCCCTGCGGGTTCAGCACATAGACGCCGGGCTTGCCCAGGCGCACGCCCAGGGCCAATGCCATGCAGCCCATGGGCCAGCCGCCATTGGGCGAAGGCGTGATGGCCGCATCGCGGCGCAGCGCGGACCAGGCCACGCCATGCGCCACGCCGGCCAGCAGCAGGGCCGTCAGGCGCGCGGGCAACCAGTTGAGCACATCGTCCGCACGCGCCGCCCATTTGCCGGCCCACTGCCAGTGGCGGCGCTGGGCGCCCTGCCCGCGCCAGCCCGGGTAACCCCACATGGCATCGGCGGTGTTGGCCAACCGGTACAGCGCCGCGCCCGGCAGGCCGGCCAGCAGGAACCAGAACAAGGGGGCGATGACGGAGTCGTTAAGGTTCTCGGCCAGGGTTTCGATCACGCTCTCGCGCACCGTGCCCGCGTCCAGCTGCGTGGTGTCGCGGCTGACCAGCCAGGACAGGCGCTCGCGCCCTGCGGGCAGCGACTGCTGTAGGGCGGCTTCGACGGCCAGCACCTCGTCCTGGAGCATGCGCCACGCCAGCAGCGGCTTGAGCAGCACGCCCAGCACCAGGCCCTGCCCCCACCAGGCCTGCGGTGGCAGCAGCCACTGGCACAGGGCATAGACCACAAAAAAGAGAGCTGCCAGCGCGCACCACGCGGTCATTCCCAGCACAAAAGCACCGTAATCCCTGGTTCTTTCAGCGCGGGGCGCTATCCATTTACCCAAGGCCCCCAGCAGCTTGCCCATCAGCACCACGGGGTGCAGCCACACGGGCGGCTCGCCCCACAGGCGGTCCAGCAGCAGGGCCACCAGCACCGCCAGCGCGGCCGACATGAGTTGCTGCGCCCAGAAAAGCTGCGAGGCGCCCTCGGCGCCCCACAGTTGCCAGGCCCAGGCCAGCGGGCTCAGGGCCACGGCCAGCACGGCCGTCACATCCATAGCGATCATTCCATCTCGGCCGGTGGCGGGGTCTGCGGCGCCTGCCCCCAGCGTTCTTCAAACAGCATGTCCTGCAGGGGCGCGCGGGCGGCCCATTTTTCCTGCTGCAGCATGGGTTCGGCGTAATAGGCCTGCACCGGCCCCAGGCACAGCACGGCCAGCGGATAGCTGCCGGCCGGCATCTCCAGCAGCTGGGCCAGGGCCTGCGGGTCGTAGATCGACACCCAGCCCATGCCCAGCCCTTCGGCACGCGCGGCCAGCCACAGGTTCTGGATGGCGCAGGCGGCCGAGGCCAGGTCCATCTCGGGCATGGTGCGGCGACCGAACACATGGGCCTCGCGCCCGGGCGGCAGGGCCACCACCAGCAGCTCGGCGGCGTCCAGCACGCCCTGCACCTTGAGCTGCATGAAATCTTCCTCGCGCTCGCCCAGGGCCTGGGCGGTGAGCACGCGCTCCTGCTCCACCAGCGTGTGGATGCCTTCGCGCAGCGCGCGCTCCCGCACGCGGATGAAGCGCCACGGCTGCATGAAGCCCACGCTGGGCGCATGGTGGGCGGCGCGCAGCAGGCGCAGCAGCACCTCGTCACTGACCGTGCCGCCGGCAAAGTGGCGCATGTCGCGCCGCTCGTGGATGGCGCGGTAGACGGCCGCCCGCTCGCTGTCCGTGAACGCGGTGGCGGCAATCGTGCGGTAGTGGTCGAGGTCGTGGGTGTCGTTCATGCTGCGATTGTCAGTCTTCGATGCCGCGCTGCGCAGGGACCCCCGCCTGGAAGGCGTGCTTGATCATCTGCATCTCGGTCACGGTATCGGCCATATCGATGATTTCCTGCGGACAGCGGCGGCCCGTCAGGCAGACGTGCACGTCCTTGGGGCGCGCACGCAGAGTGTCGAGCACCTCCTGCAGGGGCAACCAGCCATAGATCAAGGGATACGTCACTTCGTCCAGCACCACCAGGAAATAGTCACCCGACAGGATGTCGGCCTTGGCCTTGTCCCAGCCTTCACGGGCCAGCTGCGCCGACTGCTCCAGGTCCTTGCTCTTCCAGCTGAAGCCATCACCCAGGCCCTGCACCGGCAGGCCCACCTGGTCGGCCAGGCGGTGCTCGCCAAAGCGTGCCGTGGGCACCTTCATGAACTGGTAGACCTTGACGGCCTTGCCACGGCCCGTGGCACGGAAGGCCAGGCCAAAGGCCGCCGTGGTCTTGCCCTTGCCATTGCCGGTGTTGACGATGACCAGGCCGCGGCGCTCGCCATCGGGCTTCTCGTAGGGTTTGGTGGAAGGTGGGGTTTCGATTTGCATAACGGAAGGGTCCCCGCGTGCAGCGCACGCCGGGTGAACAAGGCCCTGGCATCCAGGGGAAAAGCAGGGCACGGTGTGCCCTGCGCGGGTCACTGGGGTCCACCGGCCGCGCGCAGGGCGCCGCACCGGTGGAACGGGGCACGGACGCACAAGATCTGTGCGCCCGCCGGCTTCAGGCGGCTTGGTAGACGCGGCGCTCCAGCACGGCGCTGCCCTGCAGGCGGCGCCAGGACTTGGCGGCGGCCAGCACGGCCAGATCGATCAGGGGCTCGAGCAGTACCACGGTCATGTAGGCCGCGCCAAAGCTGCCGATGCTGGCGAGGTTCTCTGCGCCCACGCCATGGCCGTAGATCGCCCAGAAGCCCACCCACAGCACGATGCCGCCCTGGTAGGCCACCGACAGCTTGAAGGTCTGGGCATAGCTCAGGTCCACATAGGCCATGTCGGCCGGAATCACCCGGCGCGCCAGCACGGCCGTGGCGAACAGCGGCACCAGCAAGGTGGTCACGTTCATGCCGTACTGCGGCAGATCCTGCGGCGCGAAGAACAGGCTTTGCACCAGCAGGCCGGCCGCCAGGCCGATGGCCGCCGGCGCTGCGCCGAAGATGAGCAGCAGCGTGGTGCCCAGGATCAGGTGCACCTCGGACACCCCGACCGGGTGGTGCGGAAACACTTCAAAGAAGGCAAACACCAGGGCCGTGGCCACCACCGAGCGCAGCAACAGGGCCTGCACGCTGTTGCTGCGCACCATGTCCCAGGCCAGCTTGGCGGTATAGGCCAACGCCGCCGTGGCCGTGGCATAGCTCAGCAGAATCTTGGTTCCATCGACGAGACCGGGTTCGATATGCATCGCAGATTTCCTTTCAGAGTGGGTGCTTGCGAAGAAGCGGGAGGGACGAAAAAAACAGGGTTCAGCCGGGCAGTGCCATCCACATGTCCTCGACCTGGCGGATGCGGATGCGGTGGTCGAACACCGCCTCCAGCGCGGCATGCGTGGCCGCATCGTGCGTGGCGCCCTGGTGCAGCACCCGCCCGGTCTGCATGACCAGCATGTGGTCGGACTGCAGGGCAATGCCCAGCTCGTGCAGCACGCTGACCACGGTGTGGCCTTGGCGCACCAGTTGCTGCACGGTCTGCATCCAGTCGCTCTGGTGCGGCGGGTCCAGGTTGGCCAGGGGCTCATCCATCAGCACCACCTGCGCCTGCACAGCCAGGGTGCGGGCCAGCAGCACGCGCTGGCGCTCGCCCCCGGACAGTTCGGCCAGCGGGCGATGGCGCCAGCCCCAGGCCTGCGTCATCTCCAGGCACTGCCGCACCACGGCGTGGTCGTGGGCACTGGGGGGGGCCAGCCAGGCCTGGTGGGGCAGGCGCCCCAGCATGACCACGTCATAGCTGCACAGCTCCTGCGCCACCGCCTCGTTCTGCCCCATCCAGGACAGGGTGCGCGCACGCTGCCGGCCCGACCATGCGGCCAAGGGGCGACCCAGCAAGTCCAGCTGGCCCTGCCAGGCCTTGCGCGGCTGCAAACCCGCCAGGGCACGCAGCAGCGTGGACTTGCCGGCGCCGTTCGGGCCGACCACGGCGGTCCAGCGCTGGGCCGGCACCTGCACCTGCACACCGTGCAGCAGCGGCTGGGCACCGGCGGACACCCGCAGGTCGCGCGCCTGCAGGGCGGGGGATGGCGTCAAGATGGGCTCCTCGGTCATGGTCTAGCCCCGCACCTGCCGGGCCGCATGGCCCCGGTGCATCAGCCACAGCAGGTAGCTGCCGCCCAGCAAGGCAGTCAGCACGCCCACGGGCAATTCCTCGGGCGCAATCACCCAACGCGCCAGAATGTCGGCCACCAGCAGCACCACGCCGCCCATCAGGCTGGCCAGCCAGATGCTGCGGGCATGGCCCACGCGCACCATGCTGCGCACCAGGTGGGGCGCGGCCAGGCCCACGAAGGCGATCAATCCGGTCTGCGCCACCGCCGTGCCCGTGGCCAGCGCCATCACGGCGATCAGGCCGGCACGCATGGGCGCCAGCGGCAGGCCCAGGCTGGCGGCAGTGGATTCGCCCAGCGTCAGCGCATCCAGCACCCGGGACAAGGCCCAGGCCACACCGCTGCACAGGACCCAGGCCCCGAGCAGCAGTGCGCAGGCCGGCCAGCCGATGAAGGCCGTGCTGCCCAGGCCAAAGGCCTTCATGGGCTGCAGGATGTCGGGGTAGCGCAGCTCCAGCATGTCGCGCACGGCGCCCAGCACCACGCCCACCACCACCCCGGCCAGCAGCATGCGCAGGCTGTTTTGCACACCCTGCGCCAGCACCAGCGTCAGCACCACCGCTGCGGCCGCGCCGGCAAAGGCCATGCCGGTCATGCCCAGGCGCTGCATCCAGGCCATGCCGATGGCCGCGGTACCGCTGAGCACCATGGCCAGCGCACCGCCCAGGGCCGCGCCCGAGGCGCTGCCCAGCAGGTACGGGTCGGCCAGCGGATTGCGGAACAAGCCCTGGGCCACGGCCCCGGCCAGGCCCAGCAAGGCCCCGGCCAGCCAGGCGCCCAGGGTGCGCGGCAGGCGGATGTCCCAGACGATCTGCTGCACCACCGGGTCGTCCCGCAGCGACCACATGCTTTCCCAGCCGGTGCTGCCCACGCTGGCGCCCAGCAGCAGCAGCACGGCGGTCAGCGCCAGCAGGCCCACGGCCAGCCAGCGGCTGCGCGCAGCTTCGTGCGACAGGGCGCCCTGTGGCGGGTTACGGTGCATGGCGGGGGGCCTTGTCACGCAGGCAGCGGGCGATGATGCGCGCGGCCTCGTCCATGCGGGGGCCGGGGCGCACGACGATGCTGGACTCGCGGGCATCGAAGGCGCAGATGCGCTGCTGCCGCACCGCCTCCAGCGTGGTCCAGCCCGGGTAGGTGTGCGCCAGCTGCATGCTGTGGTTGCCCATCATGATCACGTCGGGGCGGGCGCGCACAATGAATTCGGGATTCAGGCGCGGAAACGGCCCCATCGCATCGGGCACCACGTTGCGCATGCCCAGGCGCGTCAGCAGCTCGCCGATGAAGGACGACGGCCCGGCCGCAAACGGGCCGCGGCTGACCTCGAAGTACACCCGCCCGCCCTGCACGCCGGCAGGCAACGTGCGGGCCGCGGCATCGATGCCGTCCTGCATGCGTTGCCACTGCTGCTGCACCTGCGCCGGCGGCAGGCGCAGCAGGTGGCCCACGCTGTGCAGCACGCGCTGCACATCGGCTTGGGTGCGCGGCTCCAGCGCCACGGTGCGCAGGCCCAGGGCCTCCAGGCGCTCCACCACGCGGGCCGAGTTGGACAGCAGCACTACATCGGGCTTGAGGGCGACGATGGCCTCGACGTTCGGGTCCAGGCCGCCGCCCAGCACGGGCAGCCTGCGCTGCAGGTCTTCGGGCCAGTTGGAATAGCGGTCCACGCCCACCAAACGGTCGCAGGCGCCCAGGGCGCAGACGGTTTCCGTCAGCGACGGCAGCAGGCTGACGATGCGCTGCGGCGCCTGCACGCGCGCCACCGGGCGGCCGCGATCATCCTGGGCCCCCAACGCGGCCAGGTCGGTCGCCGGATCGGCGGCCTGGACCTGGCCCAGGCTGGCCGCCCACAGGCCCAGCGCCAGCCACAGGCTGCGGCGTGACAGCCGGATCATTTGAGCTGCAGCGGCAAGCCGGCCGCCATCAAGGTGACGTGGCGGCACACCTGCGCCACGTCCTGGTTCAGGCTGCCCAGGGCATCCACGAAGGCACGCACTTCGCGCCCCATGGGAATCACCCCCAGGCCAATTTCGTTGCCCACCACCACCACCGGGCCGGGGCAGGTGGCCAGCACTTCCAAAAACAAAGCACGCTGCGCGCTCCAGTCCTGGGCTGGAGCCTGATCAGACCCAAAATCCACGCCCTCCATGGGCATCATCCAGTGCGTCAGCCACAGGGTCAGGCAATCGACCACCACCAGGGTCTGTGGCTGGCTGCAGGCCCGCAGTGCCTGGGCCAGGGCCCGCGGGGCCTCCTGGGTGCGCATGCCGGGCACGCGGGCGGCACGGTCGTCCTGGTGGCGCTGGATGCGCTGGCGCATCTCGGCATCCCAGGCCTGGCCCGTGGCCAGGTAGACGGCCTCGCGCCCCGGGGCGCCGTCCAGCCAGGTGCGCGCCGCCTGCTCGGCCCGGCGGGTCTTGCCGCTTTTCTGGCCGCCCAGGATCAATTCCTGCCAGGGCAGCGCGGGGGTGGAGGGTTGCATCGGAGAAGTCATGGTGTGGAGCGCAAATTATGGCTGTGCGGCCGTGTCCCATTGCACGGGCTCGGCCCCCAGCAAGGCGGCCACGGCACGCGGGTGCGAGGGAAACCAGGCATGGAAATAACTGGCATGGACGCTGCCGTGCTGGTAGATGGCCTCGCCCTTGTCGGGCGCCACCGGCTGCCGGGGGCGGCTGGTGCGCGCCACCTCGGCCGCCTGGCAGGTGAAGCGCGAGTAATGGAAGGTGTGCCCACGCAGCACCCCACCCTGCAGCGCGCACTGCTGCATGCCCAGGCCGGCCAGGCGTTCCTGCATCCGCGCCTCGCCCGGCAGGATGCCCCACAGCGGCTGGCTTTGGTCCTGGGTATCGGTCATGCGCTGGCCCAGGGCCAGCATGCCGCCACATTCGGCCCACACGGGCTTGCCGGCCTGCACGTGCTGCTGCAGGTCGGCCTGCAGCCCGGTGTTGGCCGCCAGGGTGGCGGCGTGCAATTCGGGGTAGCCACCGGGCAGCCAGACGGCATCGCACACCGGCAGGCGCTCGCCCGCCAGGGGCGAGAAGAAGGCCAGGTTGGCGCCCATGGCCTGCAGGCAGTCCAGGTTGGCGGGGTAGATGAAGCTGAACGCCGCATCGCTGGCCACGGCCACGGTGTGCCCGCGCAGCCAGGGCTGGGGGGCTGCCACGGGCTGCGCCGGGGCTGCAAACGCCACCGACCAGCGCTGCCAGTCCTGCCAGTCCATGCGCCCCAGGGGCGTGTCGGCCAGGGCATCGGCCGCGGCATTCAGGCGCGCCATGGCATCGGGCAGCTCGTGGGCTGCCACCAGGCCCAGGTGGCGCTCGGGCAGCAGCTGCGCGTCCTTGCCCGGGCCCATGCGCTGCAAGCCGCCCAGCCACAGCTGCGGGTCGCGCAGGCTGCTTTGCAGCATCTGCGTGTGCATGCCGGTGGCCACGCGGTTGGCCAGCACGCCGGCCCAGGGCACGCCCGGCTGGTACTGCTGCATGCCCAGCACCAACGCGCCAAAGCTGCCTGCCATGGCCGAGGCATCGACCACCAGCAGCACCGGCACGCCCAGCTGGGTGGCCAGATCGGCCGCGGTGGGGCTGCCGTCAAACAGGCCCATCACGCCTTCGATCAGGATCACATCGGCCTGCGCGGCCGCGGCATGCAGGCGCGCGCGCACCTCGTCCATGCCCACCATCCAGCCATCGAGGTTGTGCACCGTGGCCCCGCTGGCCAGTTGGTGCCAGTACGGGTCCAGGTAATCCGGCCCGCACTTGAAGACCCGCACGCGGCGCCCCTGGCGGGCATGCCAGCGCGCCAGCGCCGCGGTGATGGTGGTCTTGCCCTGGCCCGAAGCGGGGGCGGCAATCAGCACCGCCACGCAGTGGTGCACGGGAGGGGATGGAGGAGTGATCAGTGGTGACATGCAAGCTCTCGGGGGTGCCCGCCAGGGCCACGGCGGGCAGATACAGCGTCGGCGGTTACCAGGGCATCCATTTCACGCCCAGCCACAGCGTACGCCCGGCGGTGGCGTAGTCCTTGACCAGGGTGTAGTCACGGTCCAGCGCATTGTCGATGCGCGCGGTCAGCGTGAAGTCCCTGGCCAGCTGGCGCGAGGCGGACAGGTTCACCAGGGTGTAGCCACCCAGGGACTTGACGGCCTCCGCATCGTCGTTGAAGCGGCGGCTGGCCGCCTGCAGCTCGGTGCCCAGGGTCCAGCCCGCCAGGGTGCCCTCAACCCCCAGGGTCGCATAGCGCTGCGAGCGGCGCTGCAGCAAGCGGCCGGTCTGGGCGTTGCGCGGGTTCTGGAAATCCACCGACGCATACCACTTCACCACACCCGCGCGCCAGTTGCCGGCCAGGGTGATGCCTTCCAGCTGGGCCTCGTCCACGTTCAGGTAGCAGCCCTGGCTGAGCGCCACCGGGCAGGTGCCCTGCTTGGCGGCATAGACCACCAGGTTTTCAATCTTGTTGCGGTAGGCCGTGGCGCTGAACGCGCGGTCCTTGTCGCCCCAGCGCAGCCCCAGTTCCATGTTGCGGCTTTCCTCGGGCTTCAGGCTGGCATCGCCGTTCTGCGAGAAGCGCTGGAACAGCGTGGGCACGCGAAAGCCGGTGCCCACCGAGGCCGTGGCCTTCCAGTGCGGGGCGAAGTCCCAGCCATAGGCCAGTGTGGCCGTGCGCTTGCCGCCAAAGTCGCTGTCCCGGTCATGGCGCAGGTTCAGTTGCACGGCGTGCTGCTGCCAGTGCAGGCCATAGCCCAGGCCCAGCGCGTTCTGGTGGCGCGAGCGCGCGTCACCGCCCACCAGGCTGGTATTCTCCAGCGTGTCCTCGCGCCGCTCGGCCAGCACCGAGAAAGTGCCCACGCGGCTGCGCCATTCGTTGTGCACCAGGTAGTTGCGCAGCAGGGTTTCGGTGCGGTAGTGCGTGGCCGTCCAGGTGTCGTAGCCGTGGCGCGACTGGCTCACGGCCACACGCGTGCGCCACGCGGGCGTCCAGTCACCCTGCCAGTTCAGGCCATAGGCATCCAGGGTGCGGACCGCACGGTCGTTGCCCTGGGCGCGGCTGTCGTAGCCAGCGTTCGAATCGCTGGTCAGGGCAGTGACGTCCAGGCGCTGGCCCGCGCTGAGCTGCAGGCCCACGCGCGCATTCGCCGATTTGCGCACGTAGCCGTCCTTGTCCACGTTGCGGCGGGTGCCCCCGGTCTTGGCATCGAAGCCCTCGCTGTCGGCATAGGACAGGCCCAGGGCATAGTCCCAGGCGCCCTGCCCGCCGCTGAATCCGGCCGTGCCCTTCTTGGTGCCGTACGAGCCCGCGCCCACGGACACATGGGGCTTGAAGCCGGTCTCGCCACGGCGGGTGAAGATCTGCACCGTGCCCGCCATGGCATCCGAGCCATACAGCGCACCGACCGCGCCGCGCAGCACCTCGATGCGCTCGATCGATTCCAGCGGCAGCGTCTCCCAGGGGGCGCCGCCGGAGCCATTCTGGGCATCGATGCGGATGCCGTCGACATACACCGCCGTGTGCTGCTTGTGCGCCCCGCGCAGGAACAGGTTGGTGTCCGAACCCGGGCCACCGGTGCGGGTGATCTGGATGCCCGGCACCTTGGCCATGACATCTTCCAGCGCCAGGGCGCCGCTGCGCTCCAGGGCCTCCCCGTCCAGCACCGTCACATCCGCCAGCACTTCGCTCAGGCGCTGCTCGGAGCGCGTGGCCGAGACCACCACCTCATCCAGGGCCGCCGCGGCCGCCGGCAGCACCAGGCCCGCCAGACAGACCACCGCCAGAGAGACCGGGCGCCACGCCATCGCCGGCATCCAGGCACGCTGACGCCGTTGTTCGAACACATTCATTGGAAACATCACCAGATTCCACCCGTGTCAGCCTCCCCGCCGACAATGGGCAAACATGCCTGCCCTGGGGGCAGACACACGAATGTTGGCCGGTATCCGGGCTGGTCCCTCAGTCCATCGCCTTCCCACGTGCTTGTTCAAGGCACCCAGTGGCTGTGTTGATGGAGGGGCGCTATGACGGGCGCCAGGGACTCACCGTTGCGGGGGCAGCGCAGGCTAGGTCAGGTCGAAGGCCGACCCACCATCCTGCTTCCCGTTGAACTGCAATCTTGCGAACCAAGTTGCGAGCACCAACAATGCAAGCTGGCGATTCTAACTGGACGTGACGGGCCATGGTGCACCGCACAGCAGTGCCGCAGCCAGGCGCAGGGCTGCACAAAAAATGAGCAGCATCCGCACAAAAACAAAGGGCTTCAGATACAAACCTATCTGAAGCCCTTATTCATTCAGCGCCAGGCGCTATCTTTTCAAATCCTGCCCAGCGCCCGGTCCACGCCCAGGTTGGCCAGGGCATCGGCCCGCTCGTTGCCCGGATCGCCCGCATGGCCCTTGACCCAGCGCCACTCGATGCGGTGTCCCGCACCGCTGACCAGCGCATCCAGCGCCTGCCACAGCTCGACGTTCTTCACCGGCTGCTTGGTCGAGGTCTTCCAGCCCTTGGCTTTCCAGCCGTGGATCCATTCCGTGATGCCCTTTCGCACGTACTCGCTGTCCAGGAACAGCGTCACATCGCAGGGGCGCTTGAGGGCGCGCAACGCTTCGATCACGGCGGTCAGCTCCATGCGGTTGTTGGTGGTCTCGCGCTCGCCGCCAAACAACTCCTTGGTGTGCGGCCCGGCCTGCATCAGCACGCCCCAGCCGCCCGGCCCCGGGTTGCCCTTGCAGGCCCCGTCCGTGTAAATCACTACTTGGTTCAAATTTCTTTCCTTTGTGGTGCTTGCTGGCACGCGGCCGCCGGGCGGGCCTGCGCCGCGGGCGCACGTTTGCGCCACGCAGGCTCCAGCAGGCGCATGCCATGCACCTTTTTCACAGCCAGCACGCAGTATGCACCGCCCAGCACCGGCCAGGCCTTGTTGCCCAGCCTATCCATCCAGCGCCAGCGCTGCAGCCAGGCTGGCGCCTCCAGCGCCGGGGCGTGGCAACCGAAATCGGCGGCCACCACGTCCATGGCCAGCACCTGCAGCCAATCGCGCACGCGCCAGTACGGCAGGCCGCGCCAGGCGTTCAACCCAGGCTCCGGCACACGCTCCAGCCCATGCTGAAGCCCCCACAGGCTATAGGGGTTGAGCCCAAACAGCAGCAGCCGCCCTTCGGGCACCAGCACGCGCACCGCTTCGCGCAAGGCAGCATGCGGGTCCTGGCAATGTTCGAGGGTGTGGGGCAGGACCAGCAGGTCGACGCTGGACTCGGCGAACGGCAGTGCCTCGGGGGCGCACAACAGTTGTACACCTTCAGGGACTTGGCAAGCCCCGGGTTCAAGGTTCCAATCGGTGCTTTGCGCGGCCACCCAGCGGTTGGGCATGCGGTTGTGGCGCAGCGCTTGCAGCAGGGGCCAGCCCAGTTGCACGCTGTGATAGCCGAAAATATCCGCCACCGCCTCATCACACCGCTGCTGCTCCCAGTCGAGCAGATAGCGGCCAAATGCCTTGGCCATCCACGGATGGCCCTCTTGCTTTGCATCGTTCATGAACCTGTTGCCGTTGCCTGCGTTTTCTGACAATTACATCTGGCTGCTGCACGACGGCCAGCACGCCGTGGTGGTGGACCCTGGCGACGCCGGGCCCGTTCAAGCGGCGCTGCACGCCCAGGGCCTGCAGCTGCAAGCCATTCTAGTGACCCACCACCATGCCGACCATGTCGGCGGCGTGGACGCGCTGTGCCGCGCCACCGGCGCCACGGTCTACGGCCCGGCCTACGAGCCCCTGCCCGAGCCCGTGGTGCGCGTCGACGCGCACAGCCGCATCCGCCTGCTGGGGCAGGACTGGCAGGTGCTGGAAGTGCCCGGCCACACCGCCGGCCACATCGCCTGGTACTGCGCCCCCGCGGATGCGGCCCCGCTGCTGTTTTGCGGCGACACGCTGTTCTCCGGCGGCTGTGGCCGCCTGTTCGAGGGCACGGCGCAGCAGATGTACGACTCGCTGCAGACGCTGGCGGCTTTGCCACACGACACCCGTGTGTTTTGCGCCCATGAATACACTCTGAGCAATCTGAAATTTGCCTGCGCGGTGGAACCAAGCAACCCGGCCCTGCTCCAATATCGCGCGCGTTGCGAGGCACTGCGCCAGCAACAGCAGCCCACCCTGCCCTCGACGCTGGGGCAGGAGCTGGCAATCAACCCTTTTCTACGTTGCGACGTTACAGAGGTTGCGCACAGCGCACACCACTTTTGCTCCACCGTAGACCCTACACAACCCGCCAGCGTGTTCGCAGCGCTGCGTGAATGGAAAAACGCATTCCGATGAATTTGCGCCATCTTTTAGTCCTCGCCAGCGTGGTTTGGCTCGCTGGTTGCGCGACCGCCCCCTCCACCTCCTCGTACGACGGTCCGCTCAAGCCCATCACCCGCGCCTCCCCCGGCACCTCCAAGGTCACCTCGCTGGAATACAACAGCGACCTGTGGGAACGCATCCGCCGCGGCTTTGCCATGCCCGACCTGGAGCACGAGCTGGTCGGCAGCCAGGAGCAGTGGTACGGCAGCCGCCCCGACTACATCGAGCGCATGACCACACGCTCCAGCAAGTACCTCTTCCACATCGTGGAGGAGCTGGAGCAGCGCAACATGCCGATGGAGCTGGCCCTGCTGCCCTACATCGAGAGCGCCTTCAATCCCCAGGCCGTGTCCAGCGCCAAGGCCGCCGGCATGTGGCAGTTCATGCCGGCCACGGGTTCGTACTTCGAGCTGACCCAGAACGCGTTCCGGGACGACCGCCGCGATGTGCTGGCCTCCACCCGCGCGGCCCTGGACTACCTGGAAAAGCTGCACCGCATGTTCGGCGACTGGCACCTGGCCCTGGCCGCCTACAACTGGGGCGAAGGCAGCGTCGGGCGCGCCATCAAACGCAATGAACGCATGGGCCTGGAGACCAGCTACACCGACCTGAACATGCCCGGCGAAACGCGTAACTATGTGCCCAAGCTGCAAGCGGTGAAGAACATCATTGCCCACCCGGAAAAGTTCAACATCGAGCTGCCCAACATCGAGAACCACCCCTACTTCCAGGCGGTGGAGATCAAGCGCGACATGGACATCGAGTTGGTCGCCCGCCTGGCCGACGTGCGCCTGGAGGACTTCAAGGCACTCAACCCCTCCTTCAGCCGCCCGACGATCTTTGCCGCCGGCACCACCCAGATCCTGCTGCCCTGGGACAACGCCAAGGTGTTCCAGCGCAACCTGGCCGCCTACGATGACGACCAGTACGCCAGCTGGACCGTCTGGGTCGCTCCCAGCACCATGACGGTAGCCAATGCCGCCCAGCGGGTCGGCATGAGCGAGACCGACCTGCGCAGCGTCAACCGCATTCCGCCGCGCATGATGATCAAGGCCGGATCGGCCCTGATGGTGCCGCGCTCGCCCCAGCACCGCCAGGACGTGTCCACGCACATCGCCGACCACGGTACCCTGGCCTTTGCGCCGGAGATTACCGAAGTGACGCGCCGCACCGCAGTCAAGGTGCTGCGTGGCGACAACATGGCCAAGGTGGCCAGCCGCCATGGCGTGACCGTGGCCAACCTGGCGCGCTGGAACGACATGAAGCCCACGGCCGCGCTGCGTGCCGGCCAGTCGCTGGAGGTGTACAAGACCGTACGCGTCAGCGCCGCTCCCACCCGCACCGCACAGGTCAGCAAGAGCACCAAGGCAAGCAACACCTCCAAGCGCCCGCGTGCCACCGGAACCGCGAAAGAGAAACCCGTGGTCACCAAGGTGGCACAGCAAACGCGCGGCGACACGCCGACCAAGCGCAAGCGCTGAGCGCAGACGACCAAAAGGTCCCTGGAAAACCAGGGCCCTTTTTGTTTTGGGGAGGGTGTGCTGGAGCCATTCACAACCATCAGCCCCGCGGAGATGGGCGCTTGGGACGGGGCGCGAAACTGCAGGCAGCACGGGTGTACACCAAGCACAGCAACGCTGCATCAAGGCAGTGTCAACGGCTCCTAGCGGCGCTCGACCAGGGCGTGGGCGATCGTGCCCAGGTCCACATACTCCAGCTCGCTGCCTACCGGCACGCCGCGCGCCAGCCGCGTCACCTGCACCTGGCGACCCTGCATCAACTCGGTCACGGCATGCGCTGTGGCCTCACCCTCGGTGGTGAAGCTGGTGGCCAGAATCACCTCCTGCACCACGCCATCGGCCACGCGCTCGAGCAGCCGTGGCAAGCCGATGTCCTTGGCACCCACACCGTCCATCGGGGAGATGCGTCCCATCAGCACAAAGTAGTAACCGCTGTAGGCGCCGGTGCGCTCCATCGCGGCCAGATCGGCCGGGGTCTCCACCACGCACAGGCGCGCGGCATCGCGCCCGGCATCGCGGCAGATCGGGCAAACGGCATCGTGCGTGAAGGTGTTGCAACGGCTGCAGTGCTGCACCGAATCCACGGCCTCCTGCAGGGCGCGCGAGAGCACGCGCGCGCCATCCTGGTCGCGCTGCATCAGGTGGAACGCCATGCGCTGGGCCGACTTCACCCCCACACCAGGCAAGCGGCGCAGGGCCTGGATCAGCGGGTCCAGCGGTTGAAGGTCAGACATGTCTCAAACCCATGTGCCAAGAAAAAGGGGAAGCACCATGGCTTTCCCCTGGGGTCCTGCGGCGCAACGCGCTCAGAAAGGGAACTTCATGCCACCGGGCAGACCGGGCATGCCCGCGGTCAGCTTGGACATCTTTTCGTTCGAGGTTTCCTCGGCCTTGCGCACGGCGGCGTTGAACGCAGCGGCCACCAGGTCTTCCAGCATGTCCTTGTCGTCCTGCAGCAGGCTGGGGTCAATGGTCACGCGCTTGACGTCGTGCTTGCAGGTCATCACCACCTTGACCAGACCCGCGCCAGATTCACCTTCCACTTCGATGTTGCCCAGCTCGTCCTGCGCCTTCTTCAGGTTGTCCTGCATGGTCTGGGCTTGCTTCATCAAACCGGCGAGTTGTCCTTTGTTGAACATGGTTGGTTTCCTTTATTTGTCACTCAAAAAATCAGATGCTGCGATGGTGCCATGACTTGGCATGCCCCAGTCCCGGCGCCTGCTATACCGGGCGGATGCTGCCCGGCACGATGGTCGCGCCAAACGTGTTTTGCAGGAACTGCACGTTCGGGTCATTGGCCACCACCGCCTCGGCCTGCAACTGGCGTGCCTGGGCGCGCGCCTTGTTGCGCAAGGCCGGGGTATCGGTCACCTTGCCGCTTTCCAGCTGCAGGCTGGTGCAGTCGGTGACCTGGGCCAGGGCCTTGGCCAGGCGCTCGCGCGCCACCGCCTGGTTCAGTGACGCCCGCTCCACGCGCAGCGTCCACACACCGGCCTCCTGGGCGATCAATTGCGACTGCAAGGCCAGCTCACGCACCAAGGCCGTGATTGCTTGCGCCGCATCCAGCTGTGTGACCACGGCGTGCCAGACGTCGCCCAACGGCGTGACTTCCACCGCGATGGCCGCGGCCGGTGGCGCCACCGGCTCTGCCACGGCTTCGACAGGCTCCCTCTCGGCCGCAATGCCCTCCCAGGGGGCCGCCTCCATGGGCACATCGTCCCATACCGGGGGTTCTGGCTCCTGCGGCTCCACGGCCAGCTCTGGCTCATCATCCCAGGGCGGCGACAGGTCGTCGCCCGCAGAGGTCGCATCATCCATCGCCACGGCTTCAGGTGGCACCACCACCGGCTCAGCAGCGACTGCCTGCTCGGCGGGTTGGGCAGCCTCCAGCCGCGTGGCTGCGACGGCCGGCTGTGGCTGTGGCTGTGGCTGTGGCTGTGGCTGTGGCTGTGGCTGTGGCTGTGGCTGTGGCTGTGGCTGTGGCTGTGCAGCTTCAGCCTGCGGCGCTGCGCGGTCAGCGAGTTTCAGTGTTTTTTTTTCAGCCGGGGGCGCTGCAGCGCTGGTGGCTGGCCCGTTCTGGGGCTTGAAGGCCAGCAGGCGCAGCAAGGCCATGGTCAAGGCCGCGTACTCATCCGGCGCCAGGCCCAGCTCCTGCCGGCCGTGCAAACAGATGCTGTAGAGCAGCTGTGTTTCGTCCGCGGGCATCAACTGCGCCAGGCGCACCATCTCCTGCGCATCGGGGTCGGCAGCATCGCCGGCCGCGGCCATGTCGGGCACGGCCTGCAGCACCGCCATGCGTTGCAGGATGCTGGACATTTCCTCCAGGGTCGAGCCCGCCGACACGCCGTTGTAGCGCAGCGTGTCCACCGTTTCCACCACCGTGCGGCCATCACCCTGGGCCAGGGCTTCAATCAGGCGGAACACATAGCTGCGGTCCACGCTGCCCAGCATCTGCCGCACCGACGCTTCCTGCAACTGGCCGCAGCCAAAGGCGATCGCCTGGTCCGTCAGCGACAGCGCATCGCGCATGGAGCCGCGCGCACCGCGCGCCAGCAGTTTCAGGGCCTGGGGCTCGGCCGCAATGTGTTCCTGGGCCAGCACCTGCGTCAGGTGCTCGAACACCGTATCCGGCGCCATGGGCCGCAGGTTGAACTGCAGACAGCGCGACAGCACGGTCACCGGCACCTTCTGCGGATCGGTGGTGGCCAGCACAAACTTGAGGTACTCCGGCGGCTCCTCCAGGGTCTTCAACATCGCGTTGAAGGCCGTGTTGGTCAGCATGTGCACTTCGTCGATCATGAAGACCTTGAAGCGCCCCTGCACCGGCTTGTACACCGCCTGCTCCAGCAGGCTTTGGACCTCGTCCACCCCCCGGTTGGAGGCCGCGTCCAGCTCGATGTAGTCAGGAAAGCGGCCGCTATCGATTTCCGTGCACGCAGGGCAGACGCCACAAGGCGTGGCGGTGATACCACCCTGGCCATCGGCGCCCGTGCAATTGAGCGACTTGGCCAGAATGCGCGACACCGTGGTCTTGCCCACGCCGCGCGTACCGGTGAACAAATAGGCATGGTGCAGACGCTGCTGCGTCAGCGCGTTGCCCAGGGCCTGCACGACATGCTCCTGCCCCACCATTTCGGCGAAGTTGCGGGGACGGTATTTGCGGGCGAGCACGAGATAAGACATGGGGCCGGATTCTACGGGTTGCACGCCGGACACCACCAACACCGGCGGTTTATCTTCGCGCCGGCCTGCAGGGGGCCGCAACAGGCCCTATAATCCGTCCCTGACAGGCCCCCTCGCATGGGGAAGCAGCCAACCGGGTCAGGTGGGGAACCAAGCAGCCCTAACTGTGAAACCAGTGCCGAGGTAAGGCTTGTCAACTTCGCTTCCGACTCCGCTTGCTTGACAAGAGGCCTTGCTCCGAAGCGCACCACTCCCCAGACCATTGCATTCCCACAAGATTGCGCCGCACAGCGCGCCGTCTCGGGCAGTTTTGCGCCTGCATGGTTCTGGCATGCTGCCGAACATGCCCTGCCAATCCGGCACCGCGACCGCACTGCGGCACGGCCCGTGGCCCCACAGCGCCAGCGCACGCTCGCCCCCTACTCCATAAAAAAGAGAGCTGATCGCGCAAGGAATAAGCCCGTTTGCACGACAAAAACAGTGCAAATTCCGAATCCACGAGCGCCAACAGCTCTCTTTTTTATTTACTCCGCCAGGTAGCGCTGGATACCGCGCGCCGCCCGCACGCCCGTTGCGAAACAGGCAGTCAGCAGGTAGCCGCCGGTGGGTGCCTCCCAGTCGATCATTTCGCCGGCACAGAACACCCCAGGCAGCGCCTGGCACATCAGGTCCTCGGACAAAGCCGCCCAGGCCACGCCGCCGGCCGTGCTGATGGCCTCATCCATCGGGCGCGCCGCCACCACGGTGATGGGCAACGCCTTGATGGCATGGGCCAGGCGCACGGGATCGTGCATGTCTTCCTTGGACAGCAGCTCGTACAGCAAGGCGGCCTTGACGCCGTCCAGGCCCAGCCGCCCCTTCAAGTGGCTGGACAGGCTGCGCGAGCCGCGCGGGTGGCGCACCTGCTCCAGCACCTTGTCCGCGCTGAAGGCGGGCAGCAGATCGAGCTGGAACGTGGCGGCGCCATGGCGTTCGATCTCGTCACGCAGCAGGTGCGAGACGGCATAGACCAGGCTGCCTTCCACCCCGGTGGCCGTGGCCACAAACTCGCCGCGACGATCGAAACTGCGCCCCAGGCTGTCGGTGAAACGGATGGCCACCGACTTCAGCGGCGCGCCGGCAAAGCGCTGGCGGAAGTGCTCGCTCCATCCCGGCGTGTTCGCGGACGGCTGCCCCAGCAGCTCCTGCAGGAAAGCGCGGCGGGTTTCGTCCAGCGGCAGCGGCGCCGCCGTGCGTCCCACATCAAAACCACAGTTGGCCGACTTCAGCGCGTGCACCTGCACACCCTGAGCCTGCAGCAGGGGCACCCAGGCGCCATCCGATCCCAGGCGCGCCCAGCTGCCGCCCCCCAGGGCCAGCAAGGTGGCCCGGGCCTGGACCGGCTGCACGCCGTCGGGCGTGTCCATCACTAGGGTCCGCTCGGCACCCCAGCCCTTCCACAGGTGGCGCATGTGGAACACCACGCCCTGCGCGCGCAAACGCGCCAGCCAGGCGCGCAGCAAGGGGGCGGCCTTCATGTCGGTCGGAAAAACGCGGCCCGACGTACCCACAAACGTCCCGATGCCCAAGCCCTCGGCCCAGGCACGCAGCTGGTCGGCGCCAAAGTCCTGCAGCAGCGGCTGCAGCAGGGGCTGCGCATCGCCATAGCGCTCCACAAAGCGCTCGAAGGCCTCGGCATGCGTCAGGTTCAAGCCACCCTTGCCCGCCAGCAGGAACTTGCGCCCCACCGAGGCCTTGCCGTCAAACACATGCACCTTGGCCCCCTGGGCCGACAACAGCTGCGCCGCCATCAGCCCTGCAGGGCCCGCCCCCACAATCGCGACATCGCAGTTCAAAACCGGCAGCATGGCGGCAGCTGGCATAGGCATCCTTCTTTCTTCTCATCACCGGCGCGCAGCGCCAAAGGGCAGGCAGCATAACGCCATGGGGAAGACCTGGGGTCGCCCCAGCCATCCGCAGATTGCCTGCCGCTATGGCTTTCATAGGCGTTTTTAGCCAGCCATGCTGCACGTCCGGACATTCGTTTCTGTCACAATTATCGACAGCATTTTTCTCTGCGCACGCCCGTGCGCAACCGCCCCAACACTCACAACAAGGAACAACTCCATGGCAAGCGAACTCATCAAGCATGTCACTGACGCCAGCTTTGAATCGGACGTGCTGCAACCCGGCAGTACCGTGCTGGTGGACTACTGGGCCGAATGGTGCGGCCCCTGCAAGATGATTGCCCCGATCCTCGACGACGTGGCCAAGAACTACGAAGGCAAGATCACCGTCGCCAAGATGAACGTGGACGAAAACCGCGAAGTGCCCGCCAAGTTCGGCATTCGCGGCATCCCCACGCTGATGATCTTCAAGAACGGCGAGCTGGTGGCCACCAAGGTCGGCGCCCTGGCCAAGCCCCAGCTGACGGCGTTCATCGACCAGCACGTCGCCTGATCCCCGCTTTGCGCAGCCGTGCACACGGCTGCGCACCTCGCGTGCAGGCCCGTGTCACCCTGCCGCGCGTCCCACTTGTGCGACTGCATGACACAAACTCGTGTGCAGTTCGCTTTCTTTTCCTGTCATAATCAAAACCTGATCACGGCCCAGCGCATTGGCGGCCGTTTCCGATCATCCAGGCAAGCCATCGACGTACTGCGCTCTTCGCCGATTACTCTGGCATTCGCCACCTCCCCAGATTTCTTTGAACTCCGCCAAGGAGTAACTCCAGATGCACCTTAACGAACTCAAGGCACTGCACGTGTCTGAAGTCTTGAAGCAGGCCGAAGCGCTTGAGATTGAAAACGTCGGCCGCATGCGCAAGCAGGAACTGATGTTCGCCATCATCAAGAAGCGCGCCAAAGCTGGCGAACAAGTGTTCGCCGACGGCGTGCTGGAAATCCTGCCCGACGGGTTTGGCTTCCTGCGCAGCCCGGACACCAGCTACACCGCCAGCACCGACGACATCTACATCTCGCCCAGCCAGGTGCGCCGCTTCAACCTGCACACCGGCGACATGATCGAAGGCGAAGTGCGCACGCCCAAGGACGGCGAGCGTTACTTTGCATTGACCAAGCTGGACAAGGTCAACGGCAACTCGCCCGAATCGAACAAGCACAAGGTGATGTTCGAAAACCTCACGCCCCTGTTCCCCAAGGAACAGATGAAGCTGGAGCGCGAGATCAAGAGCGAAGAGAACATCACCGGCCGCATCATCGACATCATTGCCCCGATTGGTCGTGGCCAGCGCGCACTGATCGTGGCCCCGCCCAAGAGCGGCAAGACTGTGATGATGCAGCACATTGCCCACGCCATCACGGCCAACAACCCCGACGTGCACCTGATGGTGCTGCTGGTGGACGAGCGCCCTGAAGAAGTGACGGAGATGCAGCGCTCGGTCAAGGGCGAAATCATCGCCTCGACCTTCGACGAGCCCGCCACCCGCCACGTGCACGTAGCCGAGATGGTGATCGAGCGCGCCAAGCGTCTGGTCGAGCTGAAGAAGGACGTGGTGATCCTGCTGGACTCCATTACCCGTCTGGCCCGCGCCTACAACAACGTCGTGCCCTCGTCGGGCAAGGTGCTGTCGGGTGGTGTGGACTCCAACGCCCTGCAGCGCCCCAAGCGCTTCTTCGGCGCAGCCCGCAATGTGGAAGAAGGCGGCTCGCTGACCATCATCGCCACCGCGCTGGTCGACACCGGCTCGCGCATGGACGAAGTGATCTTTGAAGAGTTCAAGGGCACCGGCAACAGTGAAATCCACCTCAGCCGCCGCCTGTACGAAAAGCGCGTATTCCCTGCGATCGAGCTGTCCAAGAGCGGCACCCGCCGCGAAGAATTGCTGCTGCCGCCCGAAGTGCTGCAAAAGACACGCATCCTGCGCCAGTTCATGTACAACATGGACGAAATCGAGTCCATGGAAATGGTGCTCAAGAGCATGAAGGCCACGAAGAACAACAGCGAATTCTTCGACATGATGCGCCGCGGTGGCTGATACACGCAGCCCCTGAGCACAAGCCTCGCCCTTCAGGTTATACTGAGGGGCTTTTTCTTGCGGTAAGTATGTGGGATGCATTTTCGAAACAGAGGTTGTTTCGGGTCCGACACGGCTGCCGCAGTTGACTAAAGGAAGATCATGAAAGAAGGCATCCACCCCAATTACCGCGAAGTTCTGTTCGTTGACCTGTCCAACGGCTTCAAGTTCGTGACACGCTCCTGCGCGAACACCAAGGAAACAGAAACTTTCGAAGGCAAGGAATATCCGCTGTTCAAGCTGGACACCTCCTCGGAATCGCACCCCTTCTACACCGGCACCCAAAAGTCGGTGGACAACATGGGCGGCCGTGTGGAGCGTTTCCGCAACCGCTTCGGCAAGAAGTAATTTTTTACTTCCCCTGCCAAAAGGCAGCCTGGGCAACCGGGCTGCCTTTTTTCTTTGTACGCACCATGGCTGCGCGCCCGCAGCAGTCGTGGCATGCTTGGGCACCCAAGTGACCGCACCGATTCATCGCCCCTGATCCGGGGGCGCCGTTTTTTCGCTTTCCATGAACCCACCCTCGCCCGCCATCGTTGCCCAGAATGCCGTTCGCAGCCTCCCGCGCTGGATCATGCTGCTGCTGTGTGCCGCCTACGTGCTGGCCGGCTTTGTGGGCCGCGAACCCTGGCGTGACGTGGACATGGCAGCCTTTGGCTACATGCAGACCCTGGCACACGGCGAGGCGTCGTGGACCCTGCCCCTGCTCGATGGCCTGCGCCCGGAGGCCCCCGGCCTGCTGCAGTACTGGCTGGGCGCTGTGGCCTTGAAGCTGCTGCCAGCCGGCATGCCGGCGGACCTGGTGGTGCGCCTGCCCTTCATACTGCTGCTGGGTCTGGCCTTACTGTGCACCTGGCAGGCCGTCTTCAGCCTGGCGCGCACGCCCGGGGCGCAGCCTGTGGCCTTCGCGTTTGGTGGTGAGGCCTCGCCCACCGACTATGCACGCGCCCTCGCCGATGGGGGCCTGCTGGCCTTGCTGGCCTGCCTGGGGCTGGCCCAGCTGGCACACGAGACCAGCCACACCCTGGTGCAGCTGAGTGCCGTGTGCGCCGTGTTCTTTGCCGCCGCCGCCATGGCCTGGCAACCCAAACTGGCCGCCGTGGCGGCCCTGCTGGGCCTGCTGGCGATGGCCCTCGGCGGGGCGCCCGCCATGGCCATGCTGCTGGGCGCAGGCGCCATCACCGTCGCCCTGTCGGCCAGCCAGCCCAGGCTGCCCCACCGCTACAGCTGGGCCGCGTGGTGGCTGCTGTGCATGGCGATTGCAGCGCTCAGCGCCTGGATGCTGGGGCAATGGGGCTACCGCCTGATCAACCCCTGGCAGCAGGGCAAGGATTGGCAGAGCACAGCGCGCATGCTGATGTGGTTCAGCTGGCCCGCCTGGCTGCTGGCCGTGTGGGCCTTGTGGCGCTGGCGCCTGCAGTTGCGCCAGCCGGCACGCCACCCCCACCTGGCCTGGCCGCTGTGGCTGTGGGCCGTGGCCCTGTTCTGCACCATTTTCACCCTCGAAGGTGACCGGGCGCTGATCCTGAGCCTGCCCGCAGTGGCCGCGCTGGCGGCCTTCGCCCTGCCCACGTTCAAGCGCAGCCTGGGCGCCCTGATCGACTGGCTCACACTGTTCTTCTTCACCATCTCCGCCATCACCATCTGGGTGGTCTGGATTTCCGTGCAGACCGGCTTCCCGGCCAAACCGGCAGAGAACGTGCAGCGACTGGCCGTCGGCTTTGAACCGAGCTTTGCCCTGTTCCCCTTCAGCGTGGCCGTGGCTGCGACCATTGCCTGGCTGCTGCTGGTGACCTGGCGCACCCGCCGCCACCGCGCCGCCATCTGGAAGAGCCTGGCCGTCCCCGCCGGGGGTACCGTGCTGGGTTGGGTGCTGCTGATGACGCTGTGGCTGCCCATGCTGGACTATGCACGCAGCTACGCGCCGCATGTGGCGGCCGTGGCCCACTGGGTGCCCCGCGACGTGCAGTGCGTGGGCACGCTGGGCTTCAGCCAGGCGCAGACCGCGGCCTTCCGCTTCCACACCGGCTGGCACCTGGAGCGCGGCCTGCCGCGTGCCAGCTCCGCAGGTTGCCAGTGGCTGGTGGCCACGCCGGCGGCGTGGTCGGCCATCGACACCGCCCCGGCTGCGCAGTGGGAGCTGGTGCAAGCCGTCGCCCGACCGACCGATCGCAAGGACCACCTGCTGGTACTGCGCCAGCGTCCTTGATGCGAGGCGCCCATGCGTGAACTTGCCACCATTGCGCGGCATGCGGGCACCGTGCTGGCCGGACAGCTGGCGGTCATGGCGTTTGGCGTCACCGACACCATCGTCGCCGGCCGCTACTCTTCCGAGGCACTGGCCGCGCTGTCCGTGGCCTCGGCCGTGTTTGTCAGCGTCTACGTCTCGCTGATGGGCGTGCTGCAGGCACTGCTGCCGATCTGGGCTGAACAGCATGGCCGCGGCGACACCACCGCCATCGGCGCGTCATTCCGCCAGTCGCTGTACCTGGCGCTCGGCTTCACGCTGCTGGGCATGCTGGTGCTGGTCTTTCCCGACCCCATCCTGGCCTGGACCGAAGTGCCTGCCGCGATGCAGGCCGATGTGCGCGCCTACCTCATCATCGTCGGCTGGGCCTTGCCTTCGGCAATGTTCTTTCGCCTCTACACCACCCTCAACCAGGCGCTGGGCCATCCCCAGCTGGTGACCTGGCTGCAGGTCGGCGCACTGGTGCTGAAGGTGCCACTGTCCATCTGGTTCACCTTTGGCGGCTGGGGCATCGGGGCGCAGGGTGCGGCCGGCTGCGCCTGGGCCACGCTGCTGGTGGACTACGCGATTGCCGTGATTGCCGTGGTGCTGATGCGCCGGCAGGCCCTGTACGCCCCGCTGCAGCTGTGGCAGCGCATGGAAGCGCCCGACTGGGCGCGCCTAGCGGCCTTCCTGCGCCTGGGTGTGCCGGCCGGCCTGTCCATCCTGGTGGAGGTCACCTCCTTCACGCTGGTGGCCCTGTTCGTGGCGCGCCAGGGCGCGCTGGCGGCCGCCAGCCACCAGATTGCGGCCAACCTGGCGGCCGTGTGCTACATGGTGCCGCTGTCGCTGGGGATTGCCATCAGCGCCCGCGTCAGCTGGTGGCGCGGCACGGGCAACGAGGCCCAGGCGCAGCGGCTGGCCTGGCTGGGGCTGCGCATCGCCCTGGTCAGCGGCGCGCTGCTGTCGGGCAGCCTGCTGCTGCTGCGCCACCACCTGCCCCAGGTGTACACCGCCGACCCGGCGGTGATCGCCCTGACGGCCACGCTGCTGGCCTGGGTGGCGCTGTACCACGCCGCCGACAGCCTGCAGTGCGTGTGCATTTTCCTGATGCGCTGCTGGCGCGTGACCGTGGCGCCGCTGGTGGTGTATTGCAGCCTGCTGTGGGGCGGTGGCCTGGGCGGCGGCTACTGGCTGGCTTACAAAAATGAAGCAACCAGCGCTTATTGGTCCATGAATCCAACACCATTTTGGATTGGAAGTGCCTCAGCACTTGCGCTGGTAGCTATTATTTTCATTTATCTGCTGTACCGGGTGCTGCGCGCCCACAAGTAAAAAAGCGGCCCACAGGCCGCTTTCCATCCCGCCGCCAGCAGTTGGCGGACGGCCAGCTCACTTGGGCAGGCGTTCCGGTTCCGCATGCACGCGGCCGCTGTGGCGCAGGCGATGGGCCGGGAACACGGCGCTGAAGGTTGCGCCGGCCCCCAGCTGGCTGTGGATTTCCAGCTTGGCGCCATGGCGCTGCAGCGCATGCTTGACGATGGCCAGCCCCAGGCCGGTGCCACCGGTGTCGCGCGAACGGCTGCGGTCCACGCGGTAAAAGCGCTCCGTCAGGCGGCCGATGTGGGCCGGGTCAATCCCGGGGCCGGAGTCCTTGACCGAAAAGCGCGCGCCGCCGTCCAGCAGCCCTTCCCAGCGCACCTCCACACTGCCCCCGGCCGGGGTGTAGCGCAGCGCATTGCTGATGAGGTTGGAGAAGGCGCTGATCAGCTCGGCCTGCACCCCGGCAATCTCCCAGTCCATGGCCGGGGCCTCGGGCTCGGGAAAGCTCAGGGCGTGGCCCACATTCGCGCCCTTGGTCAGCAGCTTGGACAGGGCGTGGGCCTCCACCGCGCACTGGCGCAGCATCTGACCGACCGGGAACCAGTCGTTGTAGGTTGGCGGGGGGCTGCCCTCCAGGCGCGACAGCGTCAGCAGGTCCTGCACCAGGTTCTGCATGCGGCCCGCCTGCTGGGCCATCAGCGCCAGGTAATGCTTGTGCTCCTCGGGCGACAGGTCCAGCGTCTGCAGGGTTTCGACAAAACCCACCAGCACCGTCAGGGGCGTGCGGATTTCGTGCGAGACGTTGGCCACGAAGTCGCGGCGCATGGCCTCGGCCTGCTCCAGCGCCGTGATGTCGCGCGCCAGCAGCAGGTGCCGCCCCACCCCGTAGGGGTAGATGTGCACCGACAGCATGACGGGCCGCGAGGGCGAGCTGTCGCGCCCCGCCATCAGCACCGGGTAGGTGAAGTCCTGATGCGCCCAGTAGCTGCTGAAGGCCGGGTCGCGCACCAGGTTGCCGATCGACTGCTGGATGTCGCGCTGGGCATCAAAGCCGAAATGGCGCTCGGCCATGCGGTTGCACCACTCGATGTGGCCTTCGGCATCCATCAGCACCAGCCCGTTGGGGCTGGCCTGCAGCGCCGCCAGGATGTCTTGCACGCGCTGCTCGGCCGCGGCGGCGGCCTGTTCGCGCGTGCGCACGGCGCGGCGGACGTAGGTGGCCACCATGCTCCAGACGCCCTTGAGCGCCGGGAACGCCGCCAGCTCTCCGGCCATCAGCCACTGGCGCAGTCGTTCGACCTGCCAGTGGTCCCAGAGCATCCACAGCCAGGTGGCCAGCAAAGCGCCCGCCAGGGCGGCCCAGGGGCCCCACAGCCAGCCCGCCGTGCCAGCCAGCACGGCCTGCAGCACCAGCACTTCCATCCAACGCCATGCCAACATCACGAATCCTCAGCTTGCCTGGCGCGACGACAAGCGATAGCCCGCGCCGCGCACGGTTTCCACCAGCCCGCCCGCGTCGCCCAGGGCCTCGCGCAGGCGCTTGATGTGCACATCCACCGTGCGCTCCTCGATGAACACATGGTCGCCCCACACCTTGTCCAGCAACTGGGCGCGGCTGTGCACGCGCTCGGGGTTGTGCATCAGGTGGTTGAGCAGCTTGAACTCCGTGGGGCCCAGCTTCAGCGGCTGCTCCCGGAAGCTCACGCGGTGGGTTTCCCCGTCCAGCACCAGCTCGCCCACCTGCACGCGTTCGCCCGCCTGCTCGGGCGTGCGACGGCGCAGCACGGCGCGTATGCGCGCCAGCAGCTCCTGCGTGGAAAACGGCTTGGTGATGTAGTCGTCCGCCCCGGCATCCAGCCCGGCGATCTTGTCGGGCTCGTCCCCGCGTGCCGTCAGCATCAGGATGGGCACATGCTTGCTGCGGGGGTCGGCCCGCCACTTGCGCGCCAGGTTCAGGCCGCTGGAGCCGCCGGGCAGCATCCAGTCCAGCAAGATGACATCGGGCAGGGCCGCATCCAGTTCGCGCTGGGCACTCACGCCGTCTTCGGCCCACAACGGCGCAAAGCCGTTGTGGCGCAGATTCACGGCAATCAGCTCGGCAATGGCTGGCTCGTCTTCGACGATCAGTACTTGCGGCAGTTTCTTCATGCTTGTTTACCTGAGCTTGTTTAACGCACGGTGGACTCGATCACCGCCATGGACTGGTGGCGGATGTCCTTGCCTTCCACCAGATAGATGATGAGTTCGGCCACATTCTTGGAATGGTCGCCGATGCGCTCGATCGCCTTGGCCAGGAACAGCAGGTCCAGGCTGGGGGAGATGGTGCGCGGGTCTTCCATCATGTAGGTGACCAGTTTGCGCACGAAGCCATCAAACTCGTTGTCGATCAGGTCATCTTCCTTCAGGATGGCCAGGGCCGCCTTGGTGTCCAGCCGCGCCAGTGCATCCAGGGCCTTGCGCAGCAGGCCCGAGGCCATCTCGGCGGCCACGCGCAGCTCACTGGTGGGCAGGGTGCGGGCCGCGCCGCTCTCGATGATGGACTTGACCATGCGCGCCATCTTGTGCGCCTCGTCGCCCATGCGCTCCAGGTTGGCGGTGACCTTGGAAAAGGCCATCAGCATGCGTAGGTCGCGTGCCGTGGGCTGGCGGCGGCCGATGATGGAGGACAGCTCGTAGTCGATCTCCACCTCCATGGCATTCACGCGCTCTTCCAGCGCGGCGACCTGCTCCACGGCCTCCAGGTTGAACTGGGTCAGGGCAAAGATGGCCTGGCTGATCTGGCGCTCGACGATCCCGCCCAGCTCCATCACCCGGGTGGAAATACGATTGAGTTCGCTGTCGAACTGGGTCGACAAGTGCTTGTCTGGCATGTCTGTCTCCTCTGGGATCAGCCGAATCGGCCGGTGATGTAGTCTTCGGTTTCGCGGCGCTGGGGCTTGAAGAACATTTGTTCGGTCTCACCGAACTCCACCAGATCGCCCAGGTACATGTAGGCGGTGTAGTCGCTGCAACGCGCAGCCTGCTGCATGTTGTGCGTCACGATGACCACGGTGTAGTCGTCCTTGAGTTCGGCGATCAGCTCTTCCACCTTGGCGGTGGAAATCGGATCCAGCGCCGAGCAGGGTTCGTCCAGCAAGAGCACCTCGGGCTTGATGGCGATGCCGCGCGCAATGCACAGGCGCTGCTGCTGGCCGCCGGACAGGCTGGCGCCGCTTTGGTGCAGCTTGTCCTTGACCTCGGTCCACAGTGCCGCCTTGCGCAGGGCCCACTCCACGCGCTCGTCCATGTCGGCCGCATCCAGGCTTTCGAACAGCTTCACGCCGAACGCGATGTTGTCGTAGATGGACATGGGGAACGGCGTCGGCTTCTGGAACACCATGCCGACCTTGGCGCGGATCAGCGCTACGTCCTGCTTGCTGGTCAGCAGGTTCTCGCCGTCCAGCAGGATCTGGCCTTCGGCACGCTGCTCGGGGTACAGCTCATACATGCGGTTGAAGGTGCGCAGCAGCGTGGACTTGCCGCAGCCCGAAGGGCCGATGAAGGCCGTGACCTTCTTTTCCGGAATTTCCAGGTTGATGTTCTTCAGTGCGTGGAACTTGCCGTAGTAGAAGTTCAGGTCACGCACCGACAGCTTGGCGCGACCCGCGATCGGCGCAATGGCCGGGGCCATCAGAGGGGTTGTAGACATCGTGAAATCCTTGCGGTTTTATTTCTGGCGCGTGAGCACGCGGGCCAGGATATTCAGGCCCAGCACGGCCAAGGTGATCAGGAAAACGCCGGCCCATGCCAACTGCTGCCAGTTTTCATAGGGGCTCATGGCAAACTTGAAGATGGTCACGGGCAGGCTGGCCATGGGCTTGGACAGATCGCCGTTCCAGAACTGGTTGTTCAGCGCCGTGAACAGCAGCGGTGCGGTCTCGCCCGCAATGCGCGCCACCGCCAGCAGCACGCCAGTGATGACCCCGGCCCGCGCGGCGCGCAGCGTGATGGCACTGATCACCTTCCACTTGGGCGTGCCCAGGGCATAGGCCGCTTCGCGCAGCGCCGATGGCACCAGGGTGAGCATGTTCTCGGTGGTACGGATCACCACCGGAATCACGATCAGCGCCAGCGCCACGATGCCGGCATAGGCCGAGAAGCTGCGGAACTTGGCCACCACCACGGCATACACGAACAGGCCGATCACGATGGAGGGTGCCGACAGCAGGATGTCGTTCACAAAGCGCGTGGTGCTGGCCAGCCAGCTACGCTTGTCATATTCGGCCAGGTAGACCCCGGCCATCACCCCGATGGGGGTGCCCACGCCCGTGGCCAGCGCCACCATGACGAAGGAGCCGAAGATGGCGTTGGCCAGGCCCCCGGCCTCGTTGGGCGGCGGCGTCATCTCGGAGAACAGCGTCAGGCTCAGCCCGCCCAGACCCAGGCGGATGGTTTCCCACAGGATCCAGATCAGCCAGAACACACCAAAGGCCATGGCCCCCAGGGACAGCCCCAGGGCGATCTGGTTCACGCGCTTGCGCACCGCGTAGCGGGCCTGGCGCTCGGCGGTCTTTTGCTCCGCGGCGATCAATTTTTGACTGGAGGAACTCATGTGCGTGCCCCTTCGTTCTTTTGCAGGCGGTTGAGCAGCATCTTCGACAGCGCCAGCACGATAAAGGTGATGAAGAACAGGGCCAGGCCCAGATAGATCAGCGAGGCCTGGTGCAGGCCCTCGCCGGCTTCGGCGAACTCGTTGGCCAGGGCCGAGGTGATGCTGTTGGCCGCCTCGAACATGGACACCGAATTGAGCTGGTTCATGTTGCCGATCACGAAGGTCACGGCCATGGTCTCACCCAACGCACGACCCAGACCCAGCATGACGCCGCCCAGCACACCGGCCTTGGTATAGGGCAGCACCACCTTCCAGACCACCTCCCAGGTGGTGGAGCCCAGGCCATAGGCCGACTCCTTGAGCAGCGCGGGCGTCACCTCAAACACATCGCGCATCACCGAAGCGATGAAGGGGATGATCATGATGGCCAGGATGATGCCGGCCGAGAGGATACCGATGCCCACGGGCGGACCGGACACCAGCGCGCCCAGGTAGGGCATGCCGTCAAACAATGCCTGCAGCGGCTGCTGCACATAGGTGGCCAGCACCGGGCCGAACACCATCAGGCCCCACATGCCGTAGACGATGGAGGGCACGGCGGCCAGCAGCTCGATGGCCGTGCCCAGGGGGCGCTTGAGCCAGTTGGGGGCCAGTTCGGTCAGGAACAGGGCAATCCCGAAGCTCACGGGCACGGCGATGATCAGCGCAATCAGCGAAGTCATCAAGGTGCCATAAATCATGACCAAACCGCCGTACTGGTCCTGCACGGGGTCCCATTCGGTGCGGGTGAAAAAGCCCAGGCCGTATTCGCTGATAGCCGGCCAGGCGCCCACCAGCAGCGACCCCATGATGGCCAGCAACAGGCCCAGCGTGAGCAGGGCCGCGCCCTTGGCCAGCCAGGCGAACAAACGGTCTGCAAAGCTGGAGGGCAGCCATGCGTTCTTGCGTGGAGCTGGCGACGGCTGGGCGATCGACCGGGGGCGGTCCGCCGACTCGGCAGCTGCGGAAGACATGATGGAGGACACGGGGGTCACCTCTTTACAAAAAACAAGACCTGCCAGACGCAAGGGCTGCGTCCGGCAGGAAGCGACTGTTCAAGTCAGCCGTTTACTTCCAAGCCACAGGCTTACCGGAAGCATCCTTGATCTCCCCCCAGGCCTTGAACACTTGCGTCTTCACCGAGTCGGGCATGGGCACATAGTCCAGACCGCTGGCGGTGGCGTCGCCGCTCTTGTAGGCCCAGTCGAAGAACTTCAGGGCGGTGGCAGCCTGGGCGGGCTTGTCCTGGCTCTTGTGCATCAGGATGAAGGTGGCGCTGGTGATGGGCCATGCGTCCTTGCCAGGCTGGTTGGTCAGGATCTGGTAGAAGCTCTTGCTCCAGTCCGCACCCGCAGCAGCGGCCTTGAAGGACGCTTCGTTGGGGGCCACGAAGTTGCCTTCGCTGTTTTGCAGCTGTGCAAACACCAGGTTGTTTTGCTTGACGTACGCGTACTCCACGTAGCCGATGGAGTTGGCCAGGCGGCCCACGAACGCGGCCACGCCTTCGTTGCCCTTGCCACCGGCACCTGTGGGCCAGTTCACGGCCTTGCCCTCACCCACTTTGTCCTTCCACTCGGCGTTCACCTTGCTCAGGTAGTTGGTGAAACCGAAGGTGGTGCCAGAGCCATCGGCGCGGCGCACGGGGGAGATCTTGGCATCGGGCAGGGGCACGCCAGGGTTCAGGGCCACGATGGCGGGGTCGTTCCAGTTGCTGATCTTGCCCAGGTAAATGTCACCCAGGATCTGGCCGTTCAGCTTCAGCTGGCCGGGCTTCAGGCCCTTGATGTTGACCACGGGCACGATGCCACCGATCACGGTGGGGAACTGCACCAGACCCTTGGCCTGCAGATCCGCATCCTTCAGGGGTTCGTCCGAAGCGCCGAAGTCCACGGTCTTGGCTTCGATCTGCTTCAAGCCGGCGCTGGAGCCCACGGACTGGTAGTTGATCTTCACACCGGTGGCCTTGTTGTAGTCGGCTGCCCACTTGGAGTACAGGGGTGCGGGGAAGCTGGCGCCAGCACCGGTGGATTCTTGTGCAGCAGCCACGTTGAGCAAACCGCCCGATACCAGGGCACCGGTCACCAAAACACGCATCATGGACATTTTCATGTAAGCACCTCTCTAGGTTGCAGAACAAGGTTGAAGAAAGCTCGATGACGTGAATGTAAGAATCCTTTGTGACATGTCTGTGACATGCATAAATTTATGTCCGCAGGCCAAAAAACCACAACGCGGGGTTTCAAAAACCCGTCACAGTCGCGTCACATCCGCGCCATAGCATGCCAGCCCTGCTGCATGCTTGGACATGTCTCCACCCCCTTCGTCCCACCCTTCATGGCTGCTAAGCTGCACCCTTTGCGCCGCCAGCTGACATCTCCCTCATGAACAACGCGATTGCACTTGCCGCCGTAGATCTTGGCTCCAACAGTTTCCGCCTGGAAATCGGCAGCTACGAACACCTCCAGATCCACCGTCTGGAGTACCTGAAGGAAACCGTGCGCCAGGGCAATGGCCTGGACAGCAATCGCAACCTGACGCAGGAGTCCATGGAGCGCGGCTGGGCCTGCCTGGCACGCTTTGGCGAACGCCTGCGCGGGTTTGACCCGCAGCACGTGCGCGCCGTGGCCACGCAGACCCTGCGTGAAGCCCGCAACCGCGATGAATTCATCGACAAGGGCAGCGAGCTGCTGGGCTTTCCGATCGAAATCATCACCGGCGAGGAAGAAGCCGCGCTGATCTACCGCGGCGTGGTCAGCCAGCTGCCGGCCACGGACGAACGCCGCCTGGTGATCGACATCGGCGGGCGCTCCACCGAATTCGTGCTCGGCCAGGGCAGCGTGGCCCAATCCGTGGCCTCCTACCGCATCGGCAGCGTGGCCTGGACCTCGCGCTACTTCCCCACCGGCGCGATCACGGCCGAAGCCTTCCAGACAGCGGAAATCGCTGCCCGTGCCGTGCTGGACGAGGCCCTGGACACCTTCCGCCCCGGCAGCTGGGACGTGGCCTACGCCTCCGCCGGCACGGCCAACGCGGTGGGCGAAACCCTGGCCGCCAATGGCCAGGGCCAGGGCGTCATCACCCGCGCCGGGCTGGACTGGCTGCAGCAGCAACTGCTGCGTGCCCAGCACCTAGACCGCGTCAAGCTGGAAGGCCTGAAGGAAGACCGCCGCCCCGTGGTGGCCGGCGGCCTGGCGGTACTGCGCGCCGTGTTCGACCTGCTGGGCCTGGAAAGCATGCAGGTGGCCCAGGGCGCGCTGCGCCTGGGCGTGCTGTATGGCCTGGTGGACGATGAGCAGATCGGCGACATCCACACCGCCAGTGTGCTGGGGCTGATGCAACGCTTTGGCGTCAACAGCGTGCACGCGCGCCACGTGGCCGAAACGGCGCAACAGCTGTGGCTGCAGCTGCACCCCGGCGAGGCCCATGCCCCGGCCAGCCTGGCCTGGGCCGGCCTGCTGCACGAGGTGGGCTGCCGCATCTCGCGCAGCAACTACCACCGCCACAGCGCCTACATCCTGGAGCACAGCAACGCCCCGGGCTTCACCCCAGCCGAGCTGGAGCACCTGGGCCAGCTGGTGCTGGGCCACCGCGGCAAGATCAAGAAAATGGAAGCCTTCATGCACCGCCCGGACCACGCGCTGCAACTGCTGTGCCTGCGCCTGGCCACGGTGCTGTGCAACTCGCGCCGCGCACCCGACCTGCACGGTGTGGAACTGCAGCGCGATGGCCAGCAATTGCGGCTGCACACGCCTGCGGGCTGGGCCCAACGCTTCCCGCTCAGCGCCCAGCTGCTGCGCGAAGAGGCCGAGGCCATCAGCAAGAGCGACTGGCAGTTGCTGCTGCAACTGGACTGAAACAGGAGCTGGCAGCGCTTGCCAAGCAAGGTTTTGCGATGCTTTTCAAAAGGAAAGCATTGCACAGCAGGCGCCCACAGCTATGGTTTTACAAGCCAGACAAAAAAAGGATGCCCAGGCATCCTTTTTTGTTGCAGGCCACCGCGTGCAGCCAGCGGCGTGGCGGTGCCGGCGTCAGGCGCCGTACAGCTGCATCAAGGCGGTCTGCGCACCATGCCCGGTCTGCGGGTGCGCTGCGGGCAGGTAGCTGCCATCGGGCTGCTGGATCCACGCGTCGCGGTCGTCGTGCAGATAGGCCACCAGGCACTCGTCGATCACGCGCTGGCGCAGACGCGGCTCGGTCACCGGCCAGGCCAGTTCCACCCGACGCGTCATGTTGCGGCGCATCCAGTCGGCGCTCGACAGCAGCAGGTGCTCGTGCTGCGTGCCCCAGGCGAAATAGAACACGCGCGAGTGCTCCAGGAAGCGGCCGATGATGGAGCGCACGCGGATGTTGTCCGTCGCCCCCGGCACCTGCGGCGGGAGCATGCAGGCGCCGCGCACGATCAGATCAATCTGCACGCCGGCCTGCCCGGCCTCCACCAGCGCCTGGATCAGGACCTCGTCCGTCATGGCGTTGCTCTTGATCACCACCCGCGCATACTCGCCCTTGAGGGCCGCTTTCTTGCACGACTCCAGGTGCGCCCGCATGGTCTGCTGCAGCATGAAGGGCGCCATCACCAGCTTGTTCAGCTGCGGGCGGGTGTTGGGGCTGGCCAGGTGGCGGAAGACCGCGTCCATGTCCGCCGTCAGCACCGGGTCACAGGTCAGGTAGCTCAGGTCGGTGTACAGGCGTGCCGTCTTGGGGTTGTAGTTGCCGGTGGACAGGTGGCCGTAGCGGCGCAGGCCCCGGCCCTCGCGGCGCGTGATCAGCAGCATCTTGGCGTGGGTCTTGAGGCCCACCACGCCATACACCACCTGGGCGCCCACCGCTTCCAGCGCATCGGCCCAGTTGATGTTGGCCTCTTCGTCAAAGCGCGCCTTCAGCTCCACCACCGCCATGACTTCCTTGCCCAGGCGCACCGCCTTGTCCAGCAGGTCCATCAGCTCGGATTTGGCCCCGGTGCGGTAAATCGTCTGCTTGATCGCCACCACGTCGGGGTCGTGCACGGCTTCGCGCAGCAGCTCCAGCACGGCATCGAACTGCTCGAACGGCTGGTGGATCAGCACATCCTGCTTGCGCATCTGTGCCATGACCTTGGTCGTAGGCTTGAGCTGGCGCGGCCAGCTGGCCTGCCAGGGCTGGAACAGCATGCCGGGCGCGTTGACCAGGTCGATCAGCTCCGACAGGCGCACCAGGTTCACCGGCCCCGGCACGCGGAACAGCGCCTGCGGCGGCAGGTCGAACTCCTGCAGCAACGTGCCGGCCAGAAAATCCGAACAGCGATCACTGACTTCCAGCCGCACCGCCTGGCCGAACTGGCGGTAGGCCAGCTCCTGGCGCAGCGCCGTGCGCAGGTCGTCCACCTCGTCCTCTTCCACCAGCAACTCGGTGTTGCGCGTCACGCGGAACTGCACCGCCTCGACCACCTCGCGACCATCGAACAGCTCGGGCAGGTGGGCGCGCACCATGCTGGACAGGCTAACAAACAAGCGCTGCTTGCCCGAAATGCTGGCGGGCAAGGCCATCAACCGCGGCAAGGCGCGCGGCAGTTTCACGATGGCCACCTCGTTGGCGCGACCAAAGGCATCGCCGCCCTTGAGGCGCACCACCATGTTCAGGGATTTGTTGGCCACCTGCGGAAACGGGTGGGCCGGGTCCAGCGCCACGGGCACCAGCAAGGGCTTGACCGCCTGCAGGAAGTGCCGGTGCACCCACTTGCGCTGCGCAGCCGTGCGCTCGTGGTGGTGCACGATGCGGATCCCAGCCGCATGGAAGGCCGGCAGCAGGGATTGGTTGTACAGCGCGTACTGGCGGGCCACCAGATCCTGGGCCTTGCGCAACAGCTCCAGGCCATCGGCGGCGTTGTACACGCCTTGCGCCATGGTCTTGACGGCGACGATCTGCGGGGCCGCCCGCACCTCGAAAAACTCATCCAGATTGGACGAGACGATGCACAGATAGCGCAGGCGCTCCAGCAGCGGCACATCCTCGCGCCGCGCCCAGTCCATGACCCGTTCGTTGAACGCCAGAATGCAGTGGTCGCGTGGCAGCAGGGCCAAACCCGCCGTCGCAGCGGCTTCGCCCGCAGGGGTCACATCGTCAACCACGCCGGCTTCGGCTGCCTTGGGAACCTCGGCAGGCAGTGTCATGAATGCAGGAAGCGGGGCAATAGTCGGTTCTGTTCTGGATGGCATGGAAACTCTTTGGCTACGCCAATTCAGTATCCGCAAGATATGTGACGAAACCATGACAGTCACATGACTGTTTGATGCACACCAAACACAGGCGGTTCTCCGGAAGGCACTGTGCTGATGGTAATCTGGCGGGCTGCGCGTTTCTCCCTGCCCCATGAAAGCTCCCCTGCTCGCCACCATCGACATCGGCTCGAACAGCATCCTGCTGCTGATGGGCCGCATCGTCAACGGCAGGCTGCAGATCGAACACCAGCGCAAGGAGACCATTCGCCTGGGAGGCGCCCTGGACCCCAGCGGCAATCTGCAACCGCAGGCCCTGGAGCGCGGCCTGGATTGCCTGCGCCGCTATGCCGGCCTGATGGCCCAGGTGGCGCCCGAACACCGCCGTGCCGTGGCCACCCAGACCCTGCGCGAAGCCCACAATCGCGACATCTTCCTGTCACAGGCCCGCACAATCCTGGGCTGTGCGGTGGAGCTGATCTCTGGCGAGCGTGAAGCCACACTCATTTACCAGGGTGTCAGCAGCTTGCTGCCCGATAGTGTGGCGCCACGCCTGGTGATCGACATTGGCGGGCGCTCCACCGAGATCTGCATCGGCCGCCACCACACGCTGCAGGCCGCCATCTCTTGCCCCATCGGCAGCGTGGCCTGGGCCCAGCGCTTTTTTGACCAGGGCACTCTGGCCGCCTCCTGCTTTGAAGCCGCCCAGGCGGCAGCCCAGGCGGCCCTGCAGCCTCATGTGGCGCCATTGCAGGCGCTGCCCTGGCAGCAGGTGTTCGGTTCTTCCGGCACCGCGGGGGCGATTGGCAAGGCCCTGCACCAGATGGGCCACCCCGCTGGCGAAATCAGCCGCACCGCGCTGCACCAGCTGCGCGCGCAGTTGATACAGGCCGGGCATATCCAGCACCTGCCCTTGCCCGGTGTGCGCGAGGAACTGCGCCCGGTGATTGGCGGGGGCGTCAGCATCATGTGCGCCGTCTTCGATGCGCTGCAGCTGCAGCACATGCGGGTGGCCCAGGGGGCCCTGCGCCATGGACTGATGTTCGAGCTGCACCAATCCCTGCCACTTCACGCCTGAACCATCCTGCCCAATCCTTGGGGAAACGACTTTCAGGTTGCCCGGGTTGGCAAGCTGCCATATGGATTGACCGCTCCTGCAGCGGCCAGTCCACGCTCACCTGCGGGATCAGCATCATCAAAGTTGAAACTGCACCACCCGGACATGGCGCAGGGCAATGCCGTCGCCCCGATTAACGCAGCAAGGCCAGATCGGCGGCGTGCAGCCACCGCCACTCGCCAGGCTGCATGCCTGCGGGCAGCTCCAGTCCGCCAATCTTCCAGCGGTGCAGGCCCTCCACCCGGTTGCCCACGGCGGCCAGCATGCGTTTGACCTGGTGGTATTTGCCTTCAGTCAGGGTCAAATCCAGCACCAGTTCCGACACTTGCACGCACGCGGCGGCCTTCACCGGCTTGGGGTCGTCATCGAGCACCACGCCCGCCAGCAACTTGTCCACCATCGCCTGCGTGATCGGGTGCTTGGTGGTCACGCGGTAAACCTTGGGCACATGCTTCTTGGGCGAGCTCATGCGGTGGATGAACTGCCCGTCATCGCTGAGCAGCAACAAGCCCGTCGTATCCTGGTCCAGGCGCCCCACGGCCTGCAGCCCCTGCACCGCGCCCTTGTTCGGGCGCTGGCGCAACGGTGCGGGCAGCAAGGTATAGATGCTGGGGTGGGCCGACGGTTTTTGCGAACACTCCGTGCCCTCGGGCTTGTACAGCAGGACATAGCCTTTCTCGTGGTATTCCCAGTCGACACCCTGGACCCGGAAGCGCAGCCCTTCAGGCTCATAGTCCGCTGTCGAGTCCTTGATCTGCACGGGTTGCTCCGCACCGGGGGCGTAGACCTCCACCCAACCCTGCTGGATCAGCCCCGAGCACACACGGCGAATACCGAAACCTTGCGAATAAAGAATGTCCTGCAACTGCATTTACATCACCTTGGCCGCGGATGGCGGCATCAAAAACCAGAGCTGCTTGCGTACAAGCACAGCCACTATCCCAATATTTCAATCCTCAAAGCACCGTTCACTCGGCGCGGGCAGCTATCGCTTGAATGATAAATTCGCAAAAACAAAACCCCCTGCCTCGTTGGAGGTCAGGGGGTTTGTCGCTGTAAGAGCCTGGCGATGACCTACTTTCACACGGGAATCCGCACTATCATCGGCGCAAAGTCGTTTCACTGTCCTGTTCGGGATGGGAAGGAGTGGG
>NZ_VSWF01000059.1:0-12283 GCF_009668305.1 Comamonas sp. CAH-2 | reverse complement strand
CGAGCTCCGCCTGCGCAAAAAACGCGCTGGCCGTCTTCAGGATGTCGTTGGCCCGGCGCAGCTCCTTGACCTCACGTTCCAGCTCCTTGATGCGCTGGGCTTCTGACGTGGTGGTACCGGCACGCTGGCCGCTGTCGACCTCGGCCTTCTTGACCCAATCGTTCAAGGTCTGCGGCACGCAGCCAATCTTGGGGGCTATTGATTCAATGGCTGCCCACAGCGAAGGGTAGTCGGCTCGGTGCTCCTGCACCATGCGTACGGCACGCTCGCGCACCTCGGGCGAGAACTTGTTTGACTTGGTCATAGCTCCATCTTCTCAAGTGTTGGAGCCTCCTCAAAACCCGGGGCGATTCAAGAACGATCAATGAAAGCTGCCAATTGATCAAGCTGATCTGGCGCTTGAGAGAGACATTGGCGCAATGCGCCTGAGAGAATACCCATCAATGAAAAAGGCAACGTGTAAACACGTTGCCTTTTAGCTCATCTAGAGGCAGCTGAACCTTAACTGACTGGCATTAGGCATAAAGCCCCTTTCAGTGTTTATCAAACATTCCCCATCAAGTCACTCGCAAGCTCAGCCTCCGTCATATCCCGCCGTGTTGATATCGCATGAATAGCTACTTCTAGTGGCTACCAGTCGGGCTCGTCGCAAAAACATCCGCGTGGAAGTCCTGTGCTAACAGGCCCATATCGGAAGCTGCTGTGCGCACTGATTGAACCAGGGAGGGTGAGCCACAGCAGTGCACCACATGATCGTGCAGGTTGCCAAAGTGTGTGCGTAGCGCGTCATCCACCCGACCTGCGTGAGCATCCGCAGGCATATCGCCTAGGTCGGTGATGGCTGCAATGTAGCGAAACTGTGGCCAGACTTTGCGCCACTTGTCGATGGCGCTAGGAAGATACAGGCCCGAGGGGTTGCGAGCCCCCCAGATCAGCGTTATGTCGCGCTGAACCTTGCGTTTGGCTAAGTCATCAAGAACGGATTTAATGGGCGCAAATCCCGTGCCACCTGCAACGCAAATCAGGGGCCTGGTGTCGTCAGGCTTCAGTGCGATGCTGCCGAATGGCAGTTCAATATCTAATGTGTCACCAGACTTCAACTGCTGGACGATAGTGCTGAAGCGGCCACCCGGTACATGCCGGATATGCAATGTGACACCATCACTCTCATGGGGTGGATTGGCCATAGAGTAGCTGCGGCTTTCCCCGTCGTCGAGGTGAATCAGCAGGTATTGGCCGGCTTCAAATTTGGCGCGCTTGCCCGCAGGCAGGCGCAGGCGCAGCAGCGAGACATCGGGTGCCGCCAGTGTATTGCTGTACACCTTGGCCGTAAAACGTTTGCGGGCTTCCGGGTCGAGGCGGCGAAAGGAGCTCGGCTGAATACGGATATCGCTGGCGGCGGTGCAGCTGCACAGCAATACCTGCTCCGAGGTGCAGAGTTCGCTGCGCACGGCCATGCCATTGAAGGAAGTAATATTTCCATCGAGCAGGGTGCTCGCACAATTGCCACAGCTACCTTTGCGGCAGGAATAAGGTAGTTCGATGCCAGCCTGCAGGGCGGCATCCAGCACGGATTGCCCGGGCGCGCAGGGGAACGCGATATCAGAGTCGTGGATATGGATTTGGTGATTCATGGAAGGGCCTCAGACCTGTTGGGCTCCGAGCAGGGCGATCGTGCGCAGGAGGGCCGTGGAGTCAGCCACGCCACGGCCTGCAATGTCCATGGCGCTGCCATGGCCCACACTGGAAAGCACCACCCTGCCACCGATGGAGAGTGCGCTGGCTCCGTTAGGTGCCAGCAGCTTGATGGGGATATGGCCCTGATCGTGCAGCATGGCTACATACAGGTCGTGCTTGCGCTGTGCCAGAACCATGTCAGCTCCCATGGGGCCGTCTACTGCTAGGCCGCGCTTGCGCAGTGTCTCGACAGCGGGAACGGTGATCTGGGAGTCCTCCAGGCCGAACAACTGTCCTTCAGATGCATGAGGGTTGATCCCGAATACAGCGACTTTTGGTTTAGGTACCCCGAGTAAGGTGCATGTCTGCACGGCAGCCTGCGCCGCGTTGACCACCAACTGAGGAGAGAGCCGCTCCAATGCGCTGCGCACGCTTTCATGCAAAGTGACATGCACTATGCGCAGGCCAGCCCCTACCAGCATCAGGAATACCTGGTCTTCGTTCATGTCAAGAACATTGGCGAGCAAAGATGGGTAGCCGCTGAACGCTATGTCCGCGCGGTGAATGGCCGTTTCATGGTGGGGGCAGGCGATGACGGCGTCGACTTCGCCGTTTTCGCACGCCCGGATGGCTGCTGTTGCAGATTGCACCGTGGATAGGCCTGCCTGCGGGGTGATCTCTCCCCATTGCACTGGTTGTGCCAGCGAGCCGGCTTCCTCGTGAATGAGGTCTTGAAGAAGGGGCTCCATTTGGCAGATCTGCGCTGCTTGTTCAAGAGCGCTCCACGGTCCATAGACCTTGATCAGGGATCTTTCGGCGGCAGACAACTGCTGAAGAGCTTTCAGTGCAATTTCAGGGCCAATACCGTGGGGATCGCCGATGGCCAAAGCCAATCTACGGTGCACTATTGTCATAGCGGCAATGCCATCAGTGTGTCCGTCACCGTGCTGTCGCAAACCGCGATGCGTTCTTGCAGGCGTAACTTGCCATCGATCGTGGTGAATTTGTCGAGGTACTCACCGCTGGCAAAGACCTCTGTTTCCCCTGTATGCATGATGCGCAGCACCATGAACGGCGTGGAAGCACTGGCCTGTGTTGCATCGCCTGACTGGATCGAAGGCAGACCCAGAATATGGCGATAGCGATGGCGCTCGTAGATATTGGCTTCGCGCAGCGCAGAAATTCGGTCGGTGAGCATGTCCTGTGAATCCGCCCAGACAATGCCGGCAGCAAGCCCTTCAGCATGATTGTCGACATTGGTGACGCGATAGTGGCAATCCTTCGTGAAGAAGGTTGGCCATTGCTCCATGGCGTCACTGTCTATGGTCTTCGCGTAAGCGGCATTGAAGGCCGCGATTTGAATTTCATTGATCATGCTTGCATCTCCTGTCCCATGTGCTTGCGGTAGGCTTTCCAAAAGCCGCGTACCGAGGTTTCCGTGGCGCGGCCCTCGCTAGAGCCTTCGTGGTCTCCGCCCATCTCGATGACCGCGTCAAGGTCGGCCGCACCTGCGATGCCGCGCTGAACGAATCCACCGACAGCTCCGTCTTCCATGGAAATGAATCCGGCCGGGCCGATGAGGTTGGCCTGTTTGAGTCTGACCTTGCGCTGCTCGGGACTGTCATCTGCATAGCCGAGATAGGTCCAGTTGAGTTCCGAGCTGGAGATGCTCTTGGGCAACAACTGACGCACGGCGATGCTGTTCTGAATCTGCTGCAGCACAAAGCCAGGGAACACAGAAAGGATCTGCAGAGTCACGCCGTCCTCGAACTCCTCGAAGCCCTCTAGAAGGCTGGGATCTTTGAGCCGGTAACGCTCGTTGTCGGAGCGGATGGCCTGGTCCTTGTACGAGTCGTCTTTGGCGCTACGATCGATCATGGAATAGCTCACATGGTGGCCACCCGACTCGTCGACGATGACGCCGCCTTTTTGTGAGAGGCGATTCAGCTCGAAGGTGGTGAAGAACATATGCAGGAGGCTGGCGTGATAGCTGTCCTTCACGTTCTCGAAGTAGAGCTTCCAGTTGTTAGGCAGCTTTTGCGTGAAGCGACCGATGACTTCTACGGGCTTGTGCAGCACGCGCTCTATGCGCTCGCAAATCTCAGGGCCAAGGTAATCCTCAATGCTGGGTACATCCTCGGAAAAACTGCCAAAGACCAAACCGCAAAAGACAGCTACACGGAGCTTGCGCGGGCCATGCTCTTCTTTGCAGAACGAGGCCGGCATGCCACCCTGGCCCTTGACGCCTTTCTCGAAGGCAACGCCGGTCAGATCTCCCTGTCGGTTGTAGCTCCAGGCGTGATAGACGCACTGGAAACTATCCGCACGGCCCGATTTTTCCAGCGCGATGAGCGCGCCGCGATGCGCGCAGCGGTTCTCGAAGGCATAGATTTCCTGGTCGGCATCCCGCACGACAACTATCGGTGTTTCACCAACAAAGGTCGTGCGGAAATCACCCGCCTCGGGGATTTCAGATTCCAGGCACAGGTAGTTCCAGACCTCGCCGCGATAGATGCGCTGCTGTTCCTGATCAGCATTGGCTGTGTCGGTATAGATACCGAAAGGCACGCGCGTATTAGTGGCCCCATGCCACTGGATGATGGATTCTTGCATGTTGATTCCTAAGGGTTAGAGCTTGACGTTGGCGGCCTTCAGCACCTTCTTCCACTTCTCGGTTTCCTGGCGGATGAACTGAGCAGTCTTGGTGGGATCCCAACCGCAGGGCACGGCACCCTGTTCCAGAAAGTGCTTGCGGATGTCATTTGATGACAGAGCCTGGGCCATCTGCTTCTGAAGCCTCTGTGCGATTTCTGCACTCGTGCCTGGGGGAGCCACAACAGAAAAGAAAGTCAAGGCTTGCATGGCGGGCCATTGCTGCTCGGCGAAGGTGGGGACCTGGGGCAATATTTGAGAGCGCTGCTCGTCGGCAACGGCCAGAATGCGCACCTTGCCGGCCTGGTGGTAGGTGGCCGACGAGCTGATGTTGTCGAAAAACACATCCACATTGCCACCGATCAGGTCAATCAGTGCCGGGGCTGTTCCCTTGTAAGGGATGACAGTCAGTTCAGTGCCAGTCAGCTGCATAAACATGGCAGCAGTCAGGTGAGATGTGGAGCCGTCGCCTTGCGTCGCCACAGTCACTTTTTTGGGATTGGCTTTGGCGTATGCAATGAACTCGCCAAGTGACTTAACAGGCAGCTTCGGGTTGATGACCAGGGCGTTGGGCACTGTGGCCAAAATCGTCACCGGTACCCAGCTAGTCGGGTCAAAGCTGAGCTTCTGATAGAGGTTGTGGTTGATGGCGATGGGCCCCGGAGGGGAGGCCAGCACAGTCATTCCGTCCGGCGGTGCCCGGAACACTAGATCGGCACCGATGTTTCCACCAGCCCCGGGCTTATTTTCAATGATCACGCCACCTGCGTAGTCCGCGCGGATTTTTTCGGCTACTAGGCGCGGCAGTACATCGGCGGTACCTCCCGCTGAGAAAGGCACGACGATCTTGAGAGGTTGATTTGACTGAGCCAGGCTACCTGTTGCGGCGACCGCAGCGGCAATGCCGATCAATGCTTCGCGTCTGCGAATGGATGCGTTGCGCATCTTGTCTCCTTCTTGTGTGGGGAACTGCAGTATGGGGATGTCGTACTTAGTGTTAAACCTGTTTTTGCGCTATGCGCAAAAATGTTGAAAACACCTTGATTTGATCGCTATGCAGGACAAGAACTTTGTGGAATCGCTGCGCAAGGGATTGGGGGTACTGACTTGCTTTGACCGTCGGCATACCCGGCTCACGCTGTCGGAAGTGGCCAGGCTCACGCAGTCCACACCAGCATCGGCCAGACGTTCACTCAGCACGCTGGTACAGCTTGGCTATCTAGAGAGTGACGGGAAGCTGTTCTGGATGCAGCCCAAGTCGCTGCTGATCGCCTATTCATTTCTGTCATCGCGCCCCATGCCTGCGTTGGCCCAGCCGCTACTGGACGCACTGTCGGAGCGCACCAGAGAGTCCGCTTCGCTTGGTACTTTGTTGGAAGACGATGCCATCATCATTGGCCGTTCGACCGCACGGCGCAGCTTGAGCACGGGCCTAGGAATAGGATCCAGGTTGCCGGTGTACTGTTCTGCGATTGGTCGGGTGCTGTTGTCAGGACTCCCCCAGCAGGAGGCGCGTGCAAGGCTGGAGATGATTGAGCGGATGGCTATGACCCATCAGACAGTGACTGACTTGGAGGAGTTGCTGGGTCTGCTTGATACTTGCCGGCAATCCGGATGGTCATGCAGCGATGGAGAGTTGGAGCTGGGTGTGCGCTCCATGGCGGCGCCAGTGCGCGACCCTCAAGGCAACACAATTGCTGCCATGAGCATTGCAGTTAGAGCAGAGAGACTCAGCATGAGCGAGTTCAAAGAGACTTTTTTGATGCCGCTGAAGCGCGCTCGCAATGAGTTGGAAAAAAAGTTGTATCCGCAAGGGATGTAATGCGCCACCATGTCTTTGCCTAGCGCAGCGGCTGAGGCTCGGGTTTGCGCCGTCCTTCCGATGTCGGGCGCATGCGCGGGGCGTGCAGTTGTTCCTGATCGGACCCGGCAAGCCCAAGCCTGAGAGCGAGCACAAACCCTTCAAGGCGTATGAGCCTGGCTATGTGCATGTAGATGTGAAGTACCTGCCCCAGATGCAAGATGAGGACAAGCGCCGCTATGTCTTTGTTGCCATTGATCGGGCCACACGCTGGGTGTTCATTGATATCAAGCAACACAAGACGGCAGCGTCCGCCAAAGCCTTCTTGGCCGCCGTCCGCAAAGCTGCAGCATTTAGGATTCACACCATCCTCACCGACCACGGCAAAGAGTTCACAGACCGCTTGTTTGGCAGTCGCACTCGCCAGCCCACAGGCGAGCACGAATTCGACCAGCTATGCCAAGCACTGGGGATAGAACATCGGCTCACCAAGCCCAGGACGCCAAAAACCAACGGCATGGTCGAGCGCTTCAATGGCCGCCTGAATCAAGTACTGCGCTCGCACCACTTCAACAGCGCAGAGGATTTGGAGAAGACGCTGCACAGGTTTGTCTGGCTGTATAACCACCACTTACCGCAAAAGGCACTGGGGCACGAAGCCCCAGTTCAAGCACTCAAAAAATGGAAGATGAAAGCACCTGATTTATTCGTCAAGAACGTGCGCAATCATCCGGGACCTGACAATTCTTGAATCCCAATGCCGCCGAAAGCTGTGCAGCCTCTTCCCTTAACAGCGCGGCATAGCCCTGCACAACCTCTTCGTCGAGTCTTGCGCTGGGACCGAATAGCCCTAGCGATCCCACCACGCGGCCGCTGCTGTCGAAGAACGGCGCAGCAATAGCGACAGCGCCCTCAATCAGCTCATCGCGACTGGTGGCGTAGCCTTCGAGGCGAATCTGCTTGAGCTGTTCGGTGCACCGCTTAGCTTCGGCGGCGTTTTCCGCGCCATAAGCGCTAAGGTCTTGCTTGCTCACGTTCAGCCATGCCAGGATCGAGCGACCACTGGCGCCCCGCACGAGCTTCTCGCGATAACCTACGCCCCGCTTGAAGCTCAGAGGCTGCGTGCTGGGAAGTTCGGCAACACATATCCTGAAAGCACCCTCATGTACGTGCAGGGAAATGGTCTCGCGGGTTTTCTCCCACAGGCGGCGCATCATGGGTTGGGCAACGGTTTCGTAGCTCATGCCTGCGGACCAGGCATGAGCCATCTGAGGGACTGCCGGGCCGAGCCGGAAACGCTGGGGTTCGCCCTCGGAAACGAGAAACCCCTTGGTATTGAGCGTATCGAGCAAGCGGTAGAGGGTCGGCCGGCTCAGGTCGACCCGCTTGAGCAGTTCGGCCACCAGCAACCCATCATCTCCGGGCCTGAAAGCCAGAAGCACGTCAAGAGCCCGCTGGACTGCGCGCACCCCGCCTTCGGATTTATCGGATTCGGACATGTCAACGGTTTTCTGATTCATGCCGATACTCTACCTGCAATTGTCCATCTAATGGATAGCGAACATGGGCAGTTGCGCTGTGCACAAGCGCTCGCCACATGGGAAGAGCATGCGGCTGGCGGCATTCCCTAGGCGCTACTGCCCTTACCTGTCATCCGCACACTGTTCCGATGCCGCTCAGCAATCCAGGACCAGGTTGCCTGAACGGCAACCAGAGACGCAGATCATCATGCTTTTGTTCGCCGCCCGCTCCTGCTCGCTCAGTATCTGGTCGCGGTGATCCACATCGCCAGAAATGACCCGGACCTCGCAGGCCCCGCACACACCCTCACGGCAGCTGTACTCGGGGTTCATGCCCGCGTTGATCAAGGTATCCAGCAAGGAAGTCCCCGCAGCCACCTGCACGGTCTTGCCGGTCCTGCGCAACTCGACGGCATAGCCGACTTCCGGTGTCCGGGGGGCTGCCAGCGGTGCGGCAGCAAAACGCTCCAAGTGCACATGCTCCAGCCCGAGCTTCTGACAGCTGTCTTCATAAGACGCCAGAAAAGCCAGAGGCCCGCAAGCATAGAAGTGTGCGCCTTCGGCGTGTCCTTGGAGAAGGCTGTACAGATCGGCACGCACACCCTTTTCATCCTTGAAGTGCCAGTCGACCGTCACCCTGCCGCCGGCCCGGGCAGCGATGGCCTCGATCTCCGGCACAAAGGCGGCGCTCGCGCGGCTGGATGCGCAATAGATAAGGTGCGCCGTCCTGCCCAGGACATCCAGCCTCCGGAGCATGGCCAGAACAGGCGTGATGCCGATCCCTCCGGCTACCAGCACGCTATGGGGGGCAGTTTCGACCAGAGGGAAATGATTGCGCGGCCCGCCAATCTGAATCGCTTGCCCAACCCGCAACTTTTCATGCACAAAGCGTGAACCGCCACGGCTGGCCGGGTCCAGTGACACCGCCACCACATAGCGATGGCGTTCCCCCGGATTGATCAGCGAATAGCTTCGGACCAACCCATCGGCCAGGTGCAGATCGATATGGGCACCCGCCTGCACAGGCTGGGAAAACTCCTGCACCGCAGCAAGCGGCCGCAGCTCCACGCTGAGGGTGCCGACCGCTTCGTAGCGCATCTGGTGAACGCGCGCCTGAAGATATGTAGAGGCCATGGCGTTACATGATGTGCAGGCCACCATCGACCATCAGAGTGGTCCCGGTGATGAAAGACGCCTCGCGGGAAGCCAGCCAGAGGATGGGCCAGGCGATCTCCTCCGGCGACGCCCAGCGACCTATGAGCGATGTGTCCTTGCGCTCCGTCCTGAGCTGCTCCACGCTCTTGCCCGCGTTGCGTGCCCTGCCGACGTGGAAGTCGGTCAACGTGGAGCCCGGGCACACCGCATTGGCGCGCACGCCGTGAGCGGCCTCCTCGAATGCCAGGCTACGGGTATAGGCCAGTTGCGCCGCCTTGGTCGCGTCATACAGGGCCATGCCCTTGCGACCCGTGACCGCATAGCAGGAGGACACGTTGACGATGCTGCCTGTTCCCGACTGCCTCAGCGCAGGAAGCACAGCCCTGCAGTAGTTGGACATCCCCACCAGATTGACGCCGACCATGGCCTGCCATTCGGCTGCAGTGGCATCGGCTGCGGCACTGTAGTTTCGCATGGCGGCGTTGTTCACCAGGGTATCGAGACCGCCCCACTGCTGCACGCACTGTCCTACGGCTGCTGCTGCGGCGGCCTCATCTGACACATCGGCAGTCGCACATGCCAGCCGGGCTCCAGGCAGGGCCTGCAAAATGGCTTCGCGCGTGCGCTCCAGGGCCTCGGCGTTCGCGTCCACCATCAGCACCGCAGCCCCTTCCTGGCAGAAGAGATGGGAGGCGGCGGCGCCTATGCCCGCACCGGCGCCGGTAATCAAGGCGGTCCGTCCCGCCATTCTGGATTCACTCATTGTTCAATCCGCCTTTGCATTCGTTGCTTTGATGACCTCGCCCCAGCGCACGGTTTCAGTGGCTATCCAGTCGCTGAACTGCTTGGGGGTGCTGGCGATGGTCTCGAACTCCATCTCGTCCAGATGCTTGCGTATATCCGGGGAGTTGAGGATGCGAACCATGGCCTGGTGGTAGGTATTGATGACCACGGGCGGCGTTCCGGCAGGCGCTAGCAGTCCGATCCAGGACGTGGCCTCGAAGTCCTTGAGGCCGGATTCAGTCAGCGTAGGAATCGTGGGTGTGCTGGGAAAGCGCTTTGTTCCCGTGGAGGCCAGCAGCTTCAGGCGCCCTTCCTTGACGAAGCCCTGAACATTGCCCGGAACAAAGAAGCCGCCCTGGATATTGCCGGCAATCAGGTCCGTCACGGCAGGCCCTGCGCCACGGTAAGGCACATGGGTCATCTGGAAGCCCGCCGCCGATTTCATCATCTCCATGGTGAGGTGCGAGGCGCTGCCCATAGCCACGGAGCCATAAGAGTACTTGCTGGGATTCGCCTTAGCCTTGGCAATGAAGTCCTTCACATCCTTGAAACCAGCATCAGGATTGACCACCAGGTACTGCGGCGATTTCACCGCCAGCGTGATGGGCGCCAAATCCTTGAGCGGGTCATAGGGCATCTTGTCAAACAGGGTGACATTGATGGCCAAAGGCCCGTTGTAGCCGATCAGCAAGGTATGGCCGTCCGGCAACGAGCGGCTGACTTCGTAGGCCCCGATGTTCCCGCCAGCTCCAGGCTTGTTCTCTACCACGAAGGGTTGCCCCAACGCATCCTGAAGCTTGGGCGCAATCAGGCGCGCCAGTACATCATTCGTACTGCCCGTAATGGGCACGACGATGCGTACGGGCTTGGTGGGGCGCCATTCGGAGGGCGCTGTTGCCTGGCCCCAGGCCGCAGTCGCCATGTAGGCGCCTGCGACTAGGACGGCCTTGAGTGTCGTGGGGAACTTCATTTGATTTTGTCTCCGTCATTTCTCGTCGTGGCGTTTCTTGTTCAAAGGCTGAAGACCGGCTTCTTCGTCGCGTCTGCCAGCTCCTCGCGGGCCCAGGCCACCGGGTCCTGATCGCGGGGCAGTAGCACGCCTGCGGGCCGCACGTGCTGCTCGCTTGCGTCAAGGGCGGGAGGGGTTTCTCCCTGCTCTAGTCCGAGGGCGGCTTCATTGAGCATGCGACGCGCCATAACGATTGCCTTGTCTGTGGGTAGCAGCCTCTCCGCGGCATGGTCCTGGATGGGACCCATGCTTTCCTGCAGCGAATAGTCCTGTGCGGAGAAGCCAAAGATGCCGCTATAGGAGCGCTCTTCGCGCTGCGCCACTCGATCCATGCCATAGTCGTTGTTGCGATTCGCCTTGGGAATGAAGCTGCCGGGCGCTTCATACTCCACGTGTATGCCTTTGCCCTCCTCCATGGACCGTCGTTCTTCTTCAGTAAGCGGCTGATCCGGCTGCCAATTGATGCTCCAGGCCCAGCAGTTGTAGTCGTCGATAGGTACCCACACGTGGCCACCCAGCGCATGCTTACCGAAAGGAGCGATCAGCGTGAACCAGGGGAACAGCCACTGCGTGATGCGCCAGTAATAGGAATCGGGCTCGCCATTGCGGCGCCCGAACAGGCTCAGCCCGAAGGGCGTCTGCTCGATCTCGAACTTCACGTTGCCGTCGGCCTTGATGTAATCCAGCGCCTTGACACCCTGGTGCATGGGATCCGTATCCACCTCGAAGCGGTGCACATAGGACACATGGGCCGTGTCGATGCCGCCTTCCATGGCTTGCAGCCAGTTGCTGTATTGCAGGCGTTTGGAGACGAATACATGCTCCGGTGGCAGGGTGCACCACTCCAGCTCCGGAGGAACGGGTCTGTGTTCCTCGGGTCCCATGTAGGCCCAGACAATACCGCCGCGCTCCACGCAGGGATAGCCTTTGATGTGCATGCGGGCGCAGGATTGCGGCGAAGAGGGTACATCCACGCATTGGCCGTTGCCATCGAACTTGACGCCATGGTAGGCGCAGCGAATGCCGTTCTCCTCGTTACGACCAAAGTACAGCGAGACGCCGCGATGAGAGCAGAACTCGCTGATCAGGCAAGCTTTGCCATCCGTATTGCGAAAGGCCAGCAGCTTCTCGCCCAGCAATTGGACCCGCACCTGCGGCCCGTCCGCTTCGGCGATCTCGCTGGACATCAATGCTGGCACCCAGTAGCGGCGCAGCAGATTTCCCATTCGTGTATTGGGGCCGACGCGGGTGAGCGTCTCGGACATTTCCTTGTTCATGCTTTGTCTCCGTGAGGTGGTTTGATCTCGATCTTGTTCGCAAGATGAGACTAATGTCCATTTTATGGACCATCTGATCCATGTCAAATTTATCGATCTTGTCCACTCTATGGACATCAAAGAAGACAACGAAGCTCTACCGACGAGACTTCACGAGTGGGGGCGTTGTTGCATAAATCGATTTCAGGCCAAGCTCCCCCAAACCCCAGCCGTGGCTATGCCACGGCTGCCGTCTGAGGACGGCCAAGTTCTGTAAATCGATTCAAGATGGCTGCTCGAATGTGCAGCTCGTTGACTTGTCGCTCAAAGGACGAGACATCAGCCGCTCACCCAATCGTTTGATGCAGTTCATCTTGGTTTCCACCAAGCTGCGCCGGTGATACCCGATCCAACGTTTCCAGATACTTCG
>NZ_VSWF01000058.1:0-12304 GCF_009668305.1 Comamonas sp. CAH-2 | reverse complement strand
CATACAGCCCTCGGTGGGCAGCCGGGGTGACAGCTACGACAACGCGCTGGCCGAGACCATCAACGGTCTGTACAAGGCCGAGCTGATTCACCGCCGGGGACCCTGGAAGACCAGGGAATCCGTGGAACTGGCCACCCTGCAATGGGTGCACTGGTTCAACCATGTCCGATTGCTCACGCCGATTGGGGGCATCCCTGCGGCAGAAGCTGAGGCAAACTACTGGAGGCAACTAGCCGTCAGCGACACCTCTGCAGAGGTGTCAACTTAAACCAATCGGCCTCCTTGAAACCCGGGGCGATTCAGTTTTTCGTTGTACGCCTCTTGAGTACTACGGTAGTAGTCAGGTCTATCAAAATGAAAACTTATCAGCGCTTGCTTTTATGGGAAGTCTCTGTAATGCAATAACGCTACTTATGGCTAGCAGCTATATCTAAAAAGCATAGCTTCATGGTAGATTTCCTAGGACATGAACCTACAGCAAATTGAAACTTTTGTGTGTGTGGCTGAAACGGGCAGCTTTAGCAAAGCGGCCCAGCAGCTAGATATTGCCCAGCCAGCGTTGAGTCGGCAAGTGCGTGCGCTGGAAATAGAGCTGCGTGAGACCTTGCTGTTTCGCACCGGCCGGGGTGTGGCCTTGACCGATGCCGGGCGCCGGTTGCTGGAGCATGGCCACGGCATCATGCAGCGGGTCGCTTTGGCCAAAGAGGATTTGGGTAGCCACCGGGGAGAGCCGGTGGGTCGCATTGTACTGGGCTTGCCGCCAAGTCTGATGCGCCTCCTAACATTGCCGTTGATTAATCATTTCAGCAAAGAAATGCCCAAGGCGCGGCTGGCAGTGGTGGAGGGCTTCTCTATGCACATCAGCGAATGGCTGGCCACGGGGCGAATGGATTTGGGCTTGGTCTACACGCCTGATCCCAATCCCCAGATTGAAGTCGTGCCAGTGCTGGAGGAGCCGCTTTGTGTAATTGGGCGCGCCCAAGACCTGCAGGATGAGAATCAGGTTGTATTCAAAGACCTCTCCCAAATGCCTCTAATAATGCCGCAGCGGGGACAGATCTTCCGCAAGCTGATGGAGGCGCAGGCCACGCTGTCTCAGGTGCAGCTCAATGTGGTATGGGAGGTCTCTAGCGTTCCAGCCATTCTTGACTTGGTGCGCAGCGGCTACGGCTATGCAGTACTCACTGCTAGTGCCGTCAATACGGCCCAGTTGGAAGATGGCTTGAAGGTGCTGCCTATTGTGGATCCACGCATCGTGTGCACGCTGTGCCTGGTGCAATCCTCCAAAAAGCACGCCACGCCTTTGGTCAGATGTACGGCCGATATTTTGCGCACACTGTGTTTGGCGCGGGCTTGAAGCCGGGTTGGAAATGTAGCACGCTGTGTTCACAGCATGGGGCGCAGATCCCGTGCTGCCTCTTGCAACAAGCCTAAGAGTTCATTGACGCGGGTTTTGTTGTCAAAGTGCTTTGGGGCGGCCACGATATTCAATGCCGCCAAGGTATGGCCGGTGCGGTCGCGCAATGGTATTGAGATGGCTTGCACGCCTAGCTCATGCTCATTGCGCGCCATTGCAAAGTCTTGCTGGCGCACGGCATAGACAATAGAGAGTAGTTGCTGCGGCGATGTCACCGTGTGGGCCGTCAAGCGTGGCAAAGGGTGGTTGCGAAGCCATTGCTCCAAGGCTGTGTCATCCATTGCTGCCAGCAGGATGCGGCCGGTGGAGGTGGCATGCACCGGCAAGCGGCTGCCCAAATGCAGTCCATGGGCCAGGCGCCGCTCAGGTTGCTCATTTGTAGCACTGCGTGCCACGATCACCACCTCAGCACCATCTAGTACCACCACCGTGCACGACAATCCCGTCTGTACCGCCAGCCGGGTGAGCGTGGGTTGCACGGTGCGGGGTAGGCGGGCCGATGCCAGATAGCTACCCGACAGGCGCAGCACCTTGGGCGCCAGCCAGAAGTAGTGGCCATCGCTTTCTAGATATCCCAGATATTGCAGCGTTAGCAAATGGCGGCGAGCGGCTGTGCGGGTGATACCGGCGCGTTGGGCCGCCAGCGTGGCGTTGAGGCGCTGACGATCGGTGTCAAAACTCTCCAGTACGGCCAGGCCCTTGGCCAGTCCGGCAATGAAGTCTGCGTGAGCGATGGTGTTCATAAGGGAGGTTGGGGTTTGTTTTTCGCGCGATTGTCGCGCAAGTTGGATGATCATCGCGCAGGTCGTGCGTGCAACGCTGGATGTTGATGTGGCGCAAAACTAAGCTTTAGCCATTACAACTCAGACAGATATGGAGACACCCTATGCGTACCCAAGTTGCCATCATCGGTGCAGGCCCTGCAGGCTTGCTGCTCGGTCAATTACTGCACAAGGCGGGCATTGACAACATCATCTTTGAGCAACGCAGCCCCGACTATGTGTTGGGACGCATCCGCGCTGGCGTGCTGGAGCAGGTGACAGTAGACTTGCTGCAGCAAGCCGGTGCTGATGCCCGTATGAACGAAGAAGGCTTACCGCACGACGGCATTGAACTGCTGTTTGGCGGCCAGCGCCACCGTATTGATTTGCATGCCCTCACCGGTGGTAAGCGGGTGATGGTGTATGGTCAGACTGAAGTCACCCGCGATTTGATGGAAGCGCGTGCCCAGGCCGGCTTGACCACGGTGTATGAGGCACAGAACGTGCAGCCCGTGGGCTTTGATACCGAGACGCCCTGCGTGACTTATGAAAAAGACGGTGTGCAACACACTGTGGCCTGTGACTAGATTGCTGGTTGCGATGGCTTTCACGGCGTGTGTCGCACCAGCGCGCCGCAAGACCAGATCAAGACCTTTGAAAAGGTCTATCCCTTTGGCTGGCTGGGCCTGTTGTCGGATACGCCCCCCGTCTCGGATGAGCTGATCTATGCTCAAACCGAGCGCGGCTTTGCCCTGTGCAGCCAGCGCAGCAAAACCCGCAGCCGCTACTATCTGCAGGTGCCACTGACCGAGAAGGTGGAAAACTGGAGCGACGAGCGCTTTTGGGAAGAACTCAAGCTGCGCTTGGACCCTGAGGCCCGTGAGAAGCTGGTCACTGGCCCATCGCTGGAAAAGAGCATTGCCCCGCTGCGCAGCTTTGTGACCGAGCCTATGCGATTTGGCCGCATGTTCCTTGTTGGCGACGCCGCCCACATCGTGCCTCCCACCGGTGCCAAGGGGTTGAACCTGGCCGCTTCCGATGTGGGTTATCTGTACCAAGCCATGGTGGACTTCTACCAGCAAGGCTCGAAGGTGGGCATTGAGCAGTACTCCGAACGCTGCCTGCGCCGCGTGTGGAATGCCGAGCGCTTTTCGTGGTGGATGACCTCGATGATGCACAGCTTCCCTGAGAGCGGCGAATTCGGCACCAAGATGCAAGAAGCCGAATTGGGCTACACCGTGCGCTCCCAGGCTGCAGCAACGGCCTTGGCAGAAAACTACGCGGGACTGCCTTTGCAACAGAATGGCTAAGTGGTATGCCGTTTGGATATAGCAGCTAGCGGGTTTGTGTGCTGGGTCTCGTTGTGTTTTGCTTTCAGAATGCAGGTGGATTAGCTCCCTCGGGCATGGCGTCTGATAACAGAACACAAGGAGACAAGCGCGTGAGCACTGTATTGCAAGGCATTTCATCCATGGCCACCCGTCAGGTACTGGCCGATTTGCTGGCCGATTGGCATGCCCAGGGCGGCGCGTCCACCGCCATCGAATCATTGGGCGGGGTGGAGGCGGCACAAAAAGTCAAAGATGGCGGCACCTACGACCTGGTGTTTCTGGCCTCCAAAGCCATTGATGGCCTGATCGCCAGCGGCCACGCCGTCGCGGGAAGCAAAGTGGATTTGATGCGTTCCAGCACGGCCGTGGCCGTGCCTGCCAGTGCTGCGCCGCCGGACATCAGCAGCGAAGAAGCGCTGCGCCAGGCGGTATTGCAAGCGCCTTCGATTGGCATTTCCACCGGCCCTAGCGGCGTGGCGTTGCAGCAGTTGCTGGCTGATTGGGGTATCGCTGCCCAGGTGCAGCCCCGCATGGTGCAGGCGCGCCCTGGCGTTCCTGTGGGCTCTTTGGTGGCGCGTGGTGCAGTGGCGCTGGGCTTTCAGCAGCTGAGCGAGCTGATCCACGTAGCAGGCATTCACATCGTGGGCAACCTTCCCGATCCGGTGGCCATCGACACTGTGTTCTCGGCAGCGGTGCTCAGCCGCTCTGCGGATATTGATTCTGCTCGCCAATTGCTGGACTTCATGGCTTCGCCCCAGGCGGGCGCTGCCAAGCGCGCACAGGGCATGGTGCCCATGTCTGCGGCCTGACCACCACCGGCTGCGCACGGTGTGCCAGCCAACGAAATTGACGTTTTCTGAAGCAAAGGTTGTTCCCATGATTATTGATGTACACGGCCACTACACCACCGCACCCGCTGCATTGGGCACCTGGCGCGATCTGCAGATCGCCGGCTTGAAAGACCCGTCGCAAGCGCCCAAGGCCAGCGACCTAAAGATCAGTGACGACGAAATTCGCGAGACCATCGAAACCAACCAGTTGCGTCTGATGAAAGAGCGCGGCTCGGACCTGACCATCTTTAGCCCCCGCGCCTCGTTCATGGCCCACCACATCGGTGACTTCCAGACCTCCAGTACCTGGGCCGCCATCTGCAACGAGCTGTGCTACCGCGTCAGCCAGCTGTTCCCTGACCACTTCATCCCCGCAGCCATGCTGCCCCAGTCGCCTGGTGTGGACCCCGCCACCTGCATCCCTGAGTTGGTTAAGTGTGTGGAACAGTACGGCAACGTGGGTATCAACCTGAACCCTGATCCATCGGGTGGTCACTGGACATCACCTCCACTGTCCGATAAGAGCTGGTACCCCATCTACGAAAAGATGGTGGAGTACGACATCCCCGCGATGATCCACGTGTCTACCAGCTGTAATTCGTGCTTTCACACCACGGGCAGCCACTATCTGAATGCGGACACCACCGCGTTCATGCAGTGCCTGACTTCGGATTTGTTCAAGGACTTCCCCACCCTGAAGTTCCTGATTCCCCATGGTGGCGGTGCAGTGCCTTACCACTGGGGCCGTTTCCGCGGTCTGGCGCAAGAGATGAAGAAGCCGCTGCTGGAAGAGCACTTGCTCAACAACATCTACTTCGACACCTGCGTGTACCACCAGCCTGGTATCAATCTGCTGACCGAAGTGATCCCCACCAAGAACATCCTGTTCGCTAGCGAAATGATTGGTGCGGTGCGCGGTATCGATCCGCAAACTGGCCACTACTACGACGACACCAAGCGCTACATCGAAGCTACGCAAAACCTTACGGCTGAAGAAAAGCACGCCGTGTACGAAGGCAATGCCCGCCGCGTATTCACGCGTCTGGACGCCGCATTGAAGGCTAAGTGTCTGTAAATAAGAAATGCAATAAGCCGAGCAACCTGTACTTATAAATCAATGGTTTTGGATAGAAAACACTTAGAGATTAGCTTTTTAAAAGCACAAGCTACTCACTTTTTTAAATATTTAGGAGAAGACTGATGTACGAACTGGGTGTGGTGTATCGCAATATTCAACGCGCGGACCGCACAGCGGCCGATGGTCTAGCGGCTTTGGGTTCGGCCACTGTGCACGAGGCCATGAGCCGCGTGGGCCTGCTCAAGCCCTATATGCGCCCCATCTATGCCGGCGCACAGGTGTCGGGTACGGCCGTGACCGTGCTGCTGCACCCCGGCGACAACTGGATGATGCACGTGGTTGCCGAGCAGATTCAGCCCGGCGACATCGTGGTAGCCGCCATCACAGCCGAGTGCACCGATGGCTACTTTGGTGACCTGCTGGCCACCAGCTTCCAGGCCCGTGGTGCTCGTGCGCTGATCATCGACGCCGGTGTGCGCGACGTGAAGACGCTGCAAGAGATGAACTTCCCTGTGTGGAGTAAGGTCATCAGCAGCAAGGGCTGCATCAAGGCCACCATCGGCTCGGTGAATATCCCCGTGGTGTGTGCAGGCCAGATCGTCACCCCCGGTGACGTGATCGTGGCCGACGACGACGGCGTGGTATGCGTGCCCGCCGCTAAGGCTACCGAAGTGTTGGTTGCCGCACAAAAGCGCGAGAGCTTTGAAGGCGAAAAGCGCGCCAAGCTGGCGTCCGGCGTGTTGGGCCTGGACATGTACAAGATGCGCGAACCGCTGGCACAAGTGGGCCTGCGTTACATCGACTGATATCTGATCGACTGACTGCCAGATCCAAGGAGACAAGAACATGCATCCCACAACCTCAGCGGCACGCCGCCACCTGCTGGCCTGTAGCGCGCTGGCTGTGTTGTCGCTGTCTGCCGCCACCGCAGCGCAGGCGCAAAACGCCTACCCCAGCAAGCCCGTGAAAGTGGTGGTCGGCTACTCTGCTGGCGGCGCGGTGGACATCATCGCCCGCACCGTGGGCCAAAGCCTGTCCAGCAGCCTGGGCCAAACCTTCATCGTGGAAAACAAGCCCGGCGCAGGCACCAACATTGCGGTCAAATCCGTGATCGATGCTGCGCCCGATGGCTACACGCTGATGCTGGCGGCCAACGCCCTGGCGGCCAATATGGCGCTGTACAAGCCCCCACCGTTTGATGCTGAGCGTGATTTGGTGCCCATCGCCCAGGTGGGCCGAGTGCCCGTAGTGATTGCCGCCAACCCCTCGGTGCCCTACAACAACGTGCAAGAGCTGATTGCTGCAGCCAAGGCCAAGCCCGATAGCATTGCCTTTGCCAGCCCCGGCAATGGCGCCACCCCGCACATGGCGGTGGAGCTGTTCGCCAAGGCTGCCGGCATTGAGTTGCAGCACATTCCCTACCGTGGCGGTGCGCCTGCCATCACCGACACCATCGGTGGCCAGGTGCAACTGGTGGCAGTCAACGCGCTAGAAGCACTGCCCCACGTGAAGAACGGCAAGCTCAAGGTGCTGGCCGCGCTCAGCGCCGGCCGCACAAGCATCTTCCCGAACACCCCCACGATTGCCGAATCAGGCTACCCGGGCTTTGAAGCCTCGGTCTGGTACGGCTTTGTGGCGCCCAAGAACACGCCTGCACCCGTGGTGGACAAGCTGTATGCCGAAGTGCAAAAGGCCCTGGCTACCCCCGAGGTCAAGCAGCGCATGGCGGCCGTGGGCGGCGAAGTCACGCCCGGCAGCCGCGACCAGTTTGCCCAACTGATCCGTGCCGAACGCCAGCGTTACCAAAAGCTGATCGACGACACCGGCATCAAGCCCGATTGAGAACCTGACAGCTCTGCACCAGGTGTGTGGGGCTGCTATTTGCAAAGACGAGACGATGAGCGCTTTTGAAAAAACCCCTGGCTGGCTGGATTGGTATCAAGGCCCCGCCACCCCAAAGTTCCAACTGCCTGCAGGTGCCGTGGATGCCCACTGCCACGTATTTGGCCCCGGAGCTGAATTCCCGTATGCTCCGGAGCGCAAGTACACCCCGTGCGATGCCAGCAAGCAGCAGCTGTTTGCCCTGCGCGACCACCTGGGCTTTGCACGCAACGTGATCGTGCAGGCCACCTGCCACGGTGCGGACAACCGTGCCATGGTCGATGCCTGCCTGTCCTCGAACGGCAAGGCACGTGGTGTGGCTACCGTCAAGCGCAGCGTGACCGATGAAGAGCTGCAAGCTCTGCATGCAGCTGGCGTGCGCGGCGTGCGCTTTAACTTCGTCAAGCGTCTGGTGGACTTCACGCCCAAGGACGAGCTGATGGAAATCGCCGGTCGCATCGCCAAGCTGGACTGGCACGTGGTGATTTACTTTGAAGCAGTAGACCTGCCTGAGCTGTGGGACTTCTTCACCGCACTGCCCACGACCGTGGTGGTGGACCACATGGGCCGCCCCGACGTGAGCAAGGGCGTGGATAGCGAAGAGTTCGCCCTGTTCCTGAAGTTCATGCGTGAGCACCAGAACGTGTGGAGCAAGGTGTCTTGCCCCGAGCGCCTGTCCATAACTGGACCCAAGGCGCTGGATGGCGAGCAAAACGCCTACCAAGACGTCGTGCCTTTTGCGCGCCGTGTGGTCGAAGAATTCCCCGACCGCGTGCTGTGGGGGACCGACTGGCCACACCCCAACCTCAAGGACCACATGCCTGACGATGGTCTGCTGGTGGACTTCATCCCCCACATCGCGCCGACCGCCGAGCTGCAGCGCAAGCTGCTGGTGGACAACCCCATGCGTTTGTATTGGCCTGAAGAAGCCTGAACGTCGCCTCACTAGATATTCAAGGAGACAAGAGATGGCATTGGACAAACCGTATCTGGACGTCCCCGGCACCACCATTTTTGATGCCGACCAAAGCCGCAAGGGGTACTGGCTCAACCAGTTCTGCATGAGCCTGATGAAGGCAGAGAACCGCACCCGCTTCAAAGCCGATGAAGACGCTTACTTGGCTGAGTGGCCGATGACGGATGAGCAAAAGGCCGCCGTCAAGGCCCGTGATCTGAACTGGATGATGCGCACTGGCGGCAACATCTACTTCCTGTCCAAGCTGGGTGCAACCGACGGCCTGAGCTTTCAGCAAATGGCGGGTTCCATGACCGGCATGACCGAAGAAAACTACCGCGCCATGATGGTGGGCGGTGGCCGCAAGCCCGATGGCAACCGCTACGTGGGTGAGGACGGTGATGCGCAAGGCCCCATGAGCATGTCTGCCGCTTTTGAAGAGTGGCAAGAAGCACAGGCCCAGCAGGCGCTGGCTGAGGCGATTGAGCAGTCCCAGGGTGAGCAGCCTGCAGGCCGTGCCAGCATCACGGCTTCGGTCTACACCTCGCACGTGCCTGCCATTGGCGTGGCCGTGGACCAGGGCAAGACCGAAGAGCCTTACTGGATGCCGCTCTTCGATGGCTACCAGCCTTCCAAGGCGTGGATGAAGGAGAACACGCCCGACGTGATTTTCCTCATCTACAACGACCATGCCACCTCGTTCGACCTGGGCGTGATCCCCACGTTTGCGATTGGCACGGCTGCGGAGTTCGAGCCTGCCGATGAAGGCTATGGTGCACGTCCCGTGCCCAAGGTGCAGGGTGACCCGGAGCTGGCTTCGCACATTGCGCAGTCGGTGATTCAGCAGGACTTTGACCTGACCATCGTCAACGACCTGAAGGTGGATCACGGCCTCACCGTGCCCCTGTCGCTGATGTTTGGTCAGCCTGAAAACTGGCCCTGCAAGGTGATCCCTTTCCACGTGAACGTGGTGCAATACCCCGTACCCTCGGGCAAGCGCTGCTTTGAACTGGGCAAGGCCATCCGCAAGGCCATCGAAAGCTATGACAAGCCCATCAAGGTGCAGATCTGGGGCACAGGAGGGATGAGCCACCAGCTGCAGGGGCCGCGCGCCGGTCTGATTAATAAGGAGTGGGACAACCGCTTCCTCGATCGTCTGGTGGCAGAGCCAGCCGAGCTGGCCAAAGTGCCGCACATCGAATATGTGCGTGAAGCGGGCAGTGAAGGCATTGAACTGGTGATGTGGCTGATCGCGCGCGGTGCGATGGCCGATGTGGATGGTGGCAATGCGCCCAAGCTGGTGCACCGCTTCTTCCACGTTCCTGCATCGAATACGGCCGTAGGCCATCTGATTTTGGAGAATCAATAAATGAGCAAGACCATCAAAGTGGCGCTGGCAGGTGCTGGCGCATTCGGTATCAAGCACCTGGACGGCATCAAGAACATCGACGGTGTGGAAGTCGTATCGCTGGTGGGCCGCCGTCTGGAACCTACACAGGAAGTGGCTGCCAAGTACGGCATTGGCCACGTGACCACTGCTCTAGCAGAAGCGCTGGCGCTGCCCGAGGTGGATGCCGTGATTCTGTGCACCCCCACACAGATGCATGCTGCGCAGGCCATCCAGTGCATGAAGGCAGGCAAGCACGTACAGGTGGAAATTCCGCTGGCCGACAGCTGGGCTGAAGCCGAAGAAGTGCTGAAGGTACAAAAGGAAACTGGCAAGGTGGCCATGGTGGGCCACACCCGCCGCTTCAACCCCAGCCACCAGTGGGTGAACAAGAAGATCAAAGCCGGTGAATTCAACATCCAGCAAATGGATGTGCAGACCTACTTCTTCCGCCGTACCAACATGAACGCGTTGGGCCAGCCCCGCAGCTGGACCGACCACCTGCTGTGGCACCATGCTGCCCACACGGTGGACCTGTTCGCCTACCAGGCTGGTAGCCCCATCGTGAAGGCCAATGCCATCCAGGGCCCCATCCACCCAGAACTGGGCATTGCCATGGACATGAGCATCCAGCTCAAGGCGGCCAACGGTGCGATCTGCACGCTGAGCCTGTCGTTCAACAACGATGGCCCTCTGGGCACCTTCTTCCGCTACATCGGCGACACCGGCACTTACATCGCGCGCTACGACGATCTGGTCAACGGCAAGGAAGAGAAGATTGACGTGTCCAAGGTGGATGTGTCCATGAACGGCATCGAGTTGCAAGACCGCGAGTTCTTTGCTGCCATCCGTGAAGGCCGCGAGCCCAACTCCAGCGTGCAACAAGTGCTGCCTTGCTACAAGGTGCTGCATGATTTGGAGCAGCAGCTCAACGCGAACTAAATTGTTGCCTGTGCATTGAAAAATGCATAGCGGCCTGTGCAAGCTTTATAAGCATGCACAGGCTTTTTTATTCAAAAATTGTGCAGGGTGCGGCGCCGCGACATGGCATGCGCATGCACCCCGCAGCGAAAGGAAGAGACATGGAGCAGCGACGCATTGGACCGTGGAGTGTGGGTAGCGTGGGACTGGGTTGCATGAACTTCAGCCATGCCTACGGCACCCCTTCGAGCGCCGAGCAATCCAAGGCCGTTTTCGACGCAGCCTTGGATACCGGTGTGACCTTGTTTGATACCGCCGCACTTTATGGCTTTGGCGCCAACGAGCGCTTGATTGCTCCCTGGGTCAAGCAGCAGCGCAACCGCATCACGCTGGCCAGCAAGTGCGGCATGGCCGGTGTGGTGGGCGAAGACGGCACCATCCGCCGTGTGATCGATGGCAGGCCCGCCAGCTTGCGCCAAAACTGTGAAGACAGCCTGCGTCGCCTGGGCACCGATGTGATCGATTTGTACTACCTGCACCGCTGGGACCAGCAAGTGCCGATTGAAGAATCGGTGGGCGAGATGGGCCGCCTGGTGCAAGAGGGCAAAGTGCGTGCGCTGGGCCTGTCGGAGGTGGGTGTGGATGCTTTGCGTCGCGCGCATGCCGAGCACCCGATCACGGCCCTGCAAAGCGAGTATTCGCTGTGGTCGCGCAATGCCGAGCTGGGCACACTGCAAGCCTGCAAAGACATGGGTATTGCCTATGTGGCCTTCAGCCCAGTGGGCCGCGGGTTCTTGACTGGTAAGCTCCAGGAGGTGGGGGACTGGGTGTCGGGCGATATCCGGGCCGCCATGCCGCGCTTTGCTGCGGCGGCCCATGCCAAAAACATGCGTTTGCTGGCGCCTATGCAGGCGCTGGCCGAGCAAGCGGATTGCACGCTGGCCGAGCTGGCGATTGCCTGGGTGCTGCATCAGGGATCGCATGTGATCGCCTTGCCGGGCACCACCCGTGTGGAGCACCTGAAAGAAGACGTGCGCGGCGGTGCGGTGCAACTGAGCGCCGAGGTGTTGACCGCTTTGGATGTTTTGTTTCAGCCTGACCAGATCGTGGGTGACCGATATGCCCCCCAAGGCCAGCGCGAAGTGAACACCGAAAAATTTAGCTTTGAAAACACAGGCCTGTGAGCGCTGGGGCTGCGATAGCTATGCCTAAATGCAATAGCTGCTAATCAGGAAACAGCGGCACTGTTACTGCCATACGGTGACACAGTGCACGGCACAAGTAAGCAAGGAGATGTGCATGCGCACGCAATGGCAAAAAAAATGGGGTGCTCGCTGTAAGCGGGCTGGGGTGTATAGCGTGTTGCTGGTGATGCCATGGGCAACCGCACAAGTCAATCCGCAACCGTTGTCGAAGAAACCCATCCGCATCATGGTGCCCTTTGGCGCAGGCGGCGTTGCGGACGTGACATCGCGGGTGGTGGCGCAGCAGCTGTCTACCCAGATGGGCCAGCCCGTCATCATTGAAAACAAACCCAGTGCCGGCGGCATTGTGGCAGCAGACACCGTGGTGAAGGTGTTGATTTCCATCCAGAAGTGACCCACTAGACCCCGGTGGGCATGCGGACAAAAACTTGGACTATCATGAATCGCCCCGGGTTTTGAGGAGGCTCCAACACTTGAGAAGATGGAGCTATGACCAAGTCAAACAAGTTCTCGCCCGAGGTGCGCGAGCGTGCCGTAC
>NZ_VSWF01000057.1:0-12761 GCF_009668305.1 Comamonas sp. CAH-2 | reverse complement strand
TTACACGACCAACGCCATCGAGTCGGTCAACATGGGCCTGAGGAAGCTGAGCAAGAACCGGGGTTCATTCCCCAGCGATGAGGCGCTGACTAAGTTGTTCTACTTGGCCCTGCGCAACATCAGTCAGAAGTGGACCATGCCGATTCGGGATTCGAAGGCAGCGTTGACCCGATTTACCATTCAGTTCGGAGACCGCATCTCCGTCAACTGAAGTCCGCCCCGTTTACACAAAAGTTCGGACACGCCCTCAAGCTGGATTGCCTGCCTCTGACACAGCATCCAAAGCCCTCCTGGAAAATTTCGAGAGGGCTTTGTTTCATGTCTCTCGATCAAAGGTTTGCGATTGTCCGCAGACCGCCACCCATCGACGCCACACAATCTTTCAAACAGGCTTGTCAATATAACTAGATATCTAATATGATTCAACATCCCTACTGATGAAGGCGAGCAATCGCCAGGAGACAACGATGCTGACTCATGAAGAAAACGAATTGCTGTGCCGCGTAGAAGGCGAAGCCCCCATGGGCAAGCTGATGCGCCAACACTGGACCCCAATCTGCCTGATTGAAGAGGTCAGCGAACCGGACGGCACACCGGTCAAGGCGCGCATCCTCGGCGAAGACCTTGTCGTGTTCCGCGACAGCGAAGGCCGCGTCGGCGTGGTTGGCGAGTACTGCCCGCACCGCCGCGCCTCGCTGGTCTACGGCCGTAACGAAGACGGCGGCCTGCGCTGCCTGTACCACGGCTGGAAGTTCGACGTGCAAGGCAACGTACTCGAAATGGTCTCCGAGCCCGCCTCCAGCGGCATGGCCGAAAAAGTCAAGCACACAGCCTATCCGACCAAGGAATGGGGCGGCATGGTCTGGGCCTACATGGGTGCTCAAGACGCCGTCCCCGAATTCGTCGCTCCCGCCTGGGCACCTACCGCTGATACCCGTGTGAGCATCGGCAAGGTGCTGCTGCCCTGCAACTGGGCACAGATCCTCGAAGGCGCCATCGATTCCGCACACAGCTCCAGCCTGCACTCGTCGGATTTCGTGCCGGCACGCGTGACCGGCGCCGAAGCCACGGACAAGAACTGGCTGCGCCCCTCCACCGACAAGGCTCCCCGCCTGCAGGTCCAGCGCACCGAATATGGTTTCCGCTACGCCGCCCTGCGCCGCCCGATCTTCAATGCCACCACGCACGACTATGTGCGCTCGACCGTGTTCGTCGCACCCGGCACCGTGCTGATTCCGCCGAACAACCTGTACAACGTCGCCAACGTCAACGTGCCGATGGACGACACCAATACGGTGTTCTACTTCATCGCCTGGGGTGATGCAGCCACCACACCAGAAACCGAAACTTGGCGCAAGTTCCTGCACACGCAGGTCGGCCCGGATCTGGACGAGCGCTTCCGTCCGCTGCGCAACCACGAGAACCGCTTCTGGCAAGACCGCCAGGCCATGAAGGCTGGCAACTTCACCGGCATCACGGGCTTCCCGAACCAGGACATCGCCATGTGGGTCACGATGGGTCCCATCGCCGACCGTTCGGACGAACGTCTGGGCGCCAGTGACCTCGCCATTGTCGAGTTCCGTCGTCGTATGCTCGATGCCATCACCGAATACAAGCAGGACGGCAAGGCCATCGGTACCGGTGCCAAGGCAATCCCTGGTACGGTCTGCTCGTACCAGGCCGTGGTACCGAAGGAAACTGACTGGCGTGAATACGAGGTCCGCTACGTGAGTGCGAAGCATACTGTGTCGGACGAACAAGTTGCTGTGGCTGCTACCGACTACCAAGTCAAGCAGTAATCGACGGATGGAACTGGCCATGGAACAGCACCGTTTGCGCATCGGGGTTGCAGGACTGGGGCGGGCATTCTCGCTGATGCTGCCCACCTTCCTGCAGGACCCCAGGGTTCAGCTCGTTGCCGCGTGCGACCCTCGTGAGGAGGCCAGGCAGCAGTTCGCTGCCGACTTCAACGCAAGGACTTACACAGACGTGCAGGACCTGGCCGAAGACCCGGATGTGGAGGCCATCTACGTGGCCAGCCCGCACCAATTCCACGCCCAGCACACCGAGATTGCTGCAGCCAGGGGCAAGCATGTGCTGGTCGAGAAACCGATGGCTCTCAACGCGGCCGACTGTGATCGCATGATCGCGGCCTGCCGCGCCGCGAACGTGCATCTGATCGTCGGGCACTGCCACAGTTTTGATACACCGTACCGGCGCACGCGCGAACTGATCCGCTCGGGCGATTTCGGTGCGGTGAGGATGATCCAGGCTTTCAACTACACCGATTACCTGTACCGTCCGCGCCGACCCGAAGAACTGATGACGGCCGAAGGCGGTGGTGCCGTCTTCAGCCAGGCTGCGCACCAGGTCGATATCGTGCGAATGCTTGCAGGCTCACGTGCCACGCGCTTGCGCGCAAGCGTTGGCCGCTGGGATCCACTGCGCCCGACCGAAGGCGCCTATTCCGCCCTGATCTGGTTCGAGAACGGCGCATATGCCTCACTCTCGTACAACGGCTACGGTCACTTCAACAGTGACGAGTGGACCGGCTGGATCGGCGAAATGGGCGATCACCTGAATCCGGATGCCTACGGCAGTGCGCGCAAGCGTCTGACCACCATTGCCTCGGCAGAGGACGAAGCCAAGCTCAAGGCTGCCGGTACGTACGGTGGTGCCGACTACAAGCCCCCCTCGCTGGCAGCAGAAGAACCGACACGCAGTCATCAGCACTTCGGCCCGGTGATCGTGTCCTGCGAACGCGCCGACTTGCGCCCCCTGCCCGATTCCGTCGTCGTGTACGGCGACCAGCAGCGTGAAAGGCTTGCGCTCTCGCGCCCGACTGTGCCGCGCGCCGAAGTGATCGACGAACTGTACGATGCCGTAATCCTGGGCCAGCCCCCCTTGCATGATGGGGAGTGGGCAAAAGGCACGCTGGAAATCTGCATCGCGATTCTGAAGTCCAGCGAAATGGGTATGGACGTTCTGCTCTGACAATAAGCTCCAGGAAAGAAAAAACCTCGCAATGCGAGGTTTTTTCTTTCCTGGAGCTTATTCAACAGTTTTCGCACTCCTCGCCGCGAGCGGCAATCAGGTGCCCCATTTCCCGAGTGGAAGGAATCCGCAGCAGCGAGTCATGTGCCTTCTCGGCTTCGTCGCATGCCATGTTCTCGATGATCGTGAGCAGCACCTTGCGCGCGATGTCGATCTCCGAGCCTTTCAGGCCCTTGACGCTGATCTCATTCACTTCTTCGGCCAATGGAACCAGCTTGCTTTCCAGGCTGCGACCGCGAGGCGTGAGATACACATGGGTATTCTTGCGGTTGCCGGGCGCATAGCGGCGTTCGACATATCCCAGCTTCTCCATCGCCGACACCGCACTGAAAGTGGTCGGCGTGGTGGTACCAGCCTCGTCGCTGAGTTCCTTCTGCGTCAGTCCATCGGTGACCCACAAAATGCGCAGAAACGCCCAGTGACCGAAAGAAACTTCAAACTGAGCCAGGCGCATCTGCAGCCCCCGAACCATCGCCCGGCCTGCATCCTTCACCAGGTGAGCGAGACGATCATCCGGTACGGCCTCGCGCCAATGCCGCAAGATAGGGTTCTCTTTGGAATCCGGTGCCTTGCTGGGAAAGGGTCTGGCTGTCATACTTTCTTCTTCGCGGCCATCATCAGAATGCTTGAAATCATAGTGCACTTCACAAGTGCACGAACCGGTTCCCCCGGTTCTGAACTCATGCTTTGTCAATTCAAAAGGTATGCCAACCACACCGATACGAACAAACCGGGCATCACGGTATCGGTACGGATACCTTGCGCCATCATAGGGCGAGTGCATTGTAGACGTGATACTGTGGCGAACGGAAAAGCAGACTGCACATACAAAACGCCGCGCACCTGGTCGACCAGGTGCGCGGCAATATCCGCAGCAGCTGATGAGATCAGATCTTGAAGCTCTCCAGGCTGGCCGGGTGGAACAGCTCGGCAGGCTGGAGGCGGCGGCTCGATAGGCCTTCTGCATGGTGCTGCGCGAGGAAACGGTCAACCACATGGGCATTCTCGGCAAAACCATACGACCAGAAATCCTGGCCCATCAGGCGGCGCGCATTGCGCAACTGGTCCTCGATGAACGGGAGCGTGACCTTGGTGGCCGATGTGTCGCTCAGGCGCGTCAGTGCTACCGCCTTGGAATGCTCGAAGGCCTTGACCAGTGCGCCGGGCAGCCAGGGATGCTGCTCTGCCAGGGTCTTGCGCACGCCGAGCGTGTGCATGATCGGGAACAGCTTGCGACGCTCATACCATTCGGCCGCAGCCTTCTGAGGATCCTCGAACAGGTACTTGACCTGCGGGTGACCACGGTCGAAGCACGATGGGGCACGCGGCCCGATCACGCCATCAATTTCGCCATCGGCCAACAAGTTCGAGATGGTGCGGCCTTCCGGCGCGTTCACCAGCGACACACCTTCGGGCAGCTTCAGCGAGATCTTCTCGATGCGGGTCGGATCTTCGTAGCCGCCACGCACCCACTGGATGTCGGAGGCCTTCACGCCGTACTCCTCTTCCAGGAACATGCGCACCCACACATTGGCGGTCAGTTGGTATTCGGGCACGCCGATGCGCTTGCCCTTGAGGTCGGCCGGGCTGTTGATGCCGCGATCGGCGCGCACGTAGACCGAGCTGTGGCGGAATGCCCTCGAAGGGAACACCGGCACGGCAATGTACGGCGAGGTGCCAGCTGCGGTCTTCACCGAATAGCTGCTGAGCGACAGCTCGCAGATGTCGTAGTCTGCGGTGCGGAACGCACGGAAGAAGATCTCTTCCGGATCCTGCAGCATGAATACAGGGTCCACACCGTCGATCTGGACGTCGCCGTCGATCAGCGGACGCATCCGGTCGTAATTGCCCACCGCGATGGACAGTTGAAGCTTGCTCATGTTGATTCCTTTGTGACGATCAAAATCGATTCGGAGCGCATTGTCATGCGCCGGTTTGTGATGCCTGCTGGCGTGGAACGCCAAAGAAGACGGCAAGGCCTCCAATGAAGACCAGCGCAGCCACCAGCAAAATGCCAGCCGAGAAACTGCCGGTAGCGCTTTTCACCCAACTCAGGACGATGGGCGCAAAAAAGCTCCAACCTGCCCCAGGCTGCTGATGATGAGCAGCAGCGTGCTCGGCACCTCCAGCAGGATGTAGCCAATGAAGAACAGACTCACGCCCAGACCGTAAGCGGCATCGCTCAGACCAGGATCATGCTTCAGATGCAACTGCGCAAAGCTGATATTGACCCGATCAAGATAGTTGAGCACCCAGCAGAAGAACAGGAAGCTCATCAGCCTGAGAGTGATCTTGCGATAGGTTGTTTCGACGGTTGCAGGGTCGAAGGTTTGATGCGGAAGTGCACCCACGTAGTTCAACGTGGAATCTGTCATTTCGGAATCTCTTAGAAGCGTTTTGTCTGCTGCCGGCTTGAGCTGGCGGGGCAGCGAACACGTCTGAGTTCGCTTTACCGGCCGGCGCAAACAATTTTTAATCATTAGACATCTATTTATTAGATATCTATTTATTAGACTACGAGGCTTTTAGAGCGCCGACAAGCAGGGGTTTACCCCTATCGCTAAACCGTACACAAGTCAATTACTTTGCCTGCATAATTAGATCTCTAGCAATAGAATTGCAAATATTGTCGAGCAAGTAAAGGAAGACAAGCATGACCACCCAGGAAAGCGGTTTTCTGCGTCTGAAGATCGCGAAGAAGGAAAAGATTGCACGCGACATCTGGCGCTTTGAACTTACCCACCCAGAGGGCGCGCCGCTGCCACCGTTCGAGGCTGGCTCGAATCTGACGCTGGTGGCCCCCAACGGCATGCGCCGCAGCTATTCGCTCTGCAACGACTCGCAAGAGCGCAATCGCTATGTCATCGCCGTGAAGCGCGACAGCAATGGCCGTGGCGGCTCGATGAGCCTGGTCGACGACACATCCGCAGGGGATTCGATCGAAGCCTCTCTGCCGCGCAACGAATTTCCGCTTGATGAACGCGCCAAGTCATTCATTCTCGTGGCTGGCGGCATCGGCATCACGCCCATGCTGTCCATGGCACGCCAACTAAAGGCTGAAGGCCTGCGGAACTTCAAATTGTATTATCTGGCCCGGGATCCAGAGTGCACGGCCTTCCTCGACGAGCTCAGCAGCAACGAATGGCGCTCGTTAGTGAAGATCCACCACAGCTTCGGCGACCCGGCGAAAGCCTTCGACTTCTGGGACCTGTTCGAGCGCCCCAAAGCCGCACACGTCTATTGCTGCGGACCCCAGTCGCTGATGGATACCGTCCAGGACATGACAGGCCACTGGCCGTCCGGCACCGTTCACTTTGAAAGCTTCGGCGCCGGCAATGCCAACGCAAAGGAAAACACGCCTTTCATGGTGCACCTTAAGCGCACCGGCATCTCATTGCAAGTTCCGACCGACCGCTCGATTCTGGACGTTCTGCGTGCCTCGAACGTGCGTGTAGCAAGCTCCTGCGAAAGCGGTACCTGCGGCTCCTGCCGGGTAGGATTGTGCTCGGGCGAAGCGGACCACCGGGATCTCGTGCTGCGAGACGATGAGAAGGATGCACAGATTATGGTCTGCGTATCCCGTGCAAAATCTGCGGAGTTGGTGCTGGACCTCTGAGCCGGCATCGCTGATGACGGTCCTACCCGCACCGTTGCCGAAACAGACACTCCGGTTGGCACGGCCAAGCATTGGCATACCAACATAACAAGGGACATTGAACATGAATGAGCAGACTTCTACCTCAGCCCCCAGGTCTCGGGATGCCAGTGCGCCCACACCGGTCGACGACAACAGTCTCGCCTGGACCGATGCTCGCTTGCTGGGATTTACGCCCATGGATAATGTGCATGAGGAGTTCTACGCGACTGCGTTGAAACTGGTGACCTGCACAGAGAAGAATGCAGCCCAGGCCATCGAAGAGTTCGAGCAGCATGCCATCAGCCATTTCGAGCAGGAAGATGAATGGATGCGCACCACGAACTTCCCTCCTCGGGACTGCCATCTCGACGAGCATGCGGCAGTGCTGAAGTCGGTCCGCGAGGTCAAGGAAGCTGTTGCACAAGGACAAGCCGGCGCCGACGTAGTCCAGGATATCGGCATGGCCCTCTTCCAGTGGTTCCCAGGTCATGCAGACTATCTGGACTCCGCACTGGCCGCCTGGATGACCAAGCTGAATATGGGCGGCAAGCCCATCGTGCTGCGACGTAAGCTTTGACAGTGCTCCAGGGGACATCCAAGACATCCCTCTCCCAGCCAAGACCCAGACACCCCCACCCAAACGCGGGATCCATGCACATTTCTGCAACGCACCGCCCCCAGAGGTTAGGGATACTCCCGGTCAAAATCATGCTAGCCCTCTAACAATAATTTTAGACGTCTAATAAAATATAACTAAGGCATGCCGATGAAGAAAAACAGTTGTGACGCAGAGAACAAGACTCTGTGCGCCGCAACCGAAGCTGCGTCGCACGCATGCCTGCATCTTTGCGCTGGGCTGCAAATGTGCATGTCATTTTTTAAACAGGACGCCCCACCACCACGTAGCTTTCGGCCCAGCCACATGCATTGTACGGACATCTTAATGCCGGTACATGAGCGGATGGCGTCGGTGCCGCGAGAAATCACAAAAAACAGGAGACATGTCATGACAAGAGGAATTTTCTTGAAAATATCGGCGGCAATTGCCCTCCAGGCGTTGTCAATCTTTGCATATGCTGATAGCGATTTCCCGAACAAGCCCGTAAAGCTGGTCGTACCCTACGCTCCCGGAGGGCTGCCGGATACCGTGGCCCGGATTCTGGCCGAAAAAATGCAGGCAGACCTCAAGCAGCCGGTCATTGTCGAAAACAAGCCCGGCGGCGGCGGCGGCGTTGCCATCACGGCCATCAAGCAATACCCTGCCGATGGTCATACCTTCTTGGTTACGGACGGCCCTCTGCTGGCGGTTTCTCCGATCATCATCAAGAACCTCAAGTATGACGCCCAGAAGGATCTGGATCCCGTTTCCCTGGTCGGTGTGGCCCCTCTGCTTCTGGTCACAAACTCTTCCGCACCCTTCAAGAACATGAAGGATTTCATTCAATATGCGAAAGAGCGTCCCGGCGAGTTGAATTACGGGTCTTCCGGAATCGGTTCCATCCACCACCTGACGGCAGAGGCCATGGCCCATTCGCTGGGCATCAATGTCAAGCATGTCCCGTTTAGGGGTAGCTCCGCCTCTATTCCTGCACTGATCGGCAACCAAATTGACATCACATTCGCCTCTCCCCCAACCCTGATGGGCTTCGTCGATAGCGGCAAGGCCAGGATACTGGCGACCAACACCTTGGCTCGCAGCAAGACCAGTCCGGACATTCCTGCCATTTCCGAGTACGTCAAGAACTTTGACTTTGGCTTTACCGTGGTCATGCTGGCCAAGAAAGGAACGCCCGAGGCATATAGGAACAGGATCAGCGATTCGGTCAAGGAAGCCGTCAACGATCCCGAGGTCAAGAGCAAGCTGGAAAAAGCAGGAGTCGACTCCATTGCTGGAGGTCCTGCCGAGTTGGCGGCAAAGCTCGCATCTGAAAATAGCCGGGTCATCGCAGCGGCCAAACTGGCTAACCTAAAACCAGAATAAAACCAGAACCGGCCCACACCCAATGCCAGTCAGCCAAGAGCTCACTGGCATTTTTCGTTGGTGGACCCGCATCTTCTACGTCGATGGTAAGCGTTGCCACCTGGCTGTAGGCATCGCCAAACAACAGATCGCCCTCCCAAAGGCCCGGCACTGCACGGCTGGGCGCTCGCTAATCGGCACTGCATCGACGATCCGGCCATGGATCGTCGCATTCCCCTAGAAAACCTCTGCATAAATCCCTGAATCACACCGGCTTCCGTGGAGGCTCAACTCCTGAGAGGATTGAGTCATGAACACTAAAGCTGCTCGTTTTAGCCCTGAGGTACGTGAACGTGCCGTACGTTTGGTGCAGGAATGCCAAGCGGATTACGCATCACTGTGGGGTGCGTGTGAATCGATTGCCCCCAAGATAGGTTGCTCGGTCAGCACCCTGCATGGGTGGGTGCAGCGCAAAGAAATAGATGCAGGCCAACGACCAGGATTGACCACGGATGAACGTGAGCGACTCAAGCAACTGGAGCGAGAGAACAAGGAGTTGCGCCGTGCCAATGACATCCTCAAGGCGGCGTTGTTGCATAAATCGTTGCTCAGCAAGCGGTAGGCTTGCGGCATGAGCCACTCCCGTAAGCCCCGCTACCGCACCACAAACTGGAAACAGTACAACGCAGCTCTCAAGGCCCGCGGCTCTTTGACGGTGTGGCTGGACAAGCGCATGTGTTGGTTTGCCGCTGCAAGCGGCAAACGCGGGCGAAGCCCGAAGTTCTCGGATGCTGCCATTCAATTCTGTTTGACGCTCAAGAACCTGTTTGGCTTGGCGCTGAGACAAACTACAGGCTTGGTGGAGTCGGTGCTGCAACTGTGTGGCCTTGCCTGGTCCTCTCCAGACTTCAGCACCCTGTGCAGGCGGCAGCGAGATTTGGATGTCCAGATTCCGTACACCCGCAGTAAAGCAGGCTTGCACCTGCTGGTTGATTCGACAGGCATCAAGTTTCTGGGTGAAGGCGAGTGGAAATGCAAAAAGCACGGCGCTGAATACCGCCGTCAATGGCGTAAGCTGCACATTGGTATCGATGCGGATACCTTGCAGATTCGGGCCATCTGCGTGACGAGTAATAACGTCAGTGATGCCTCAGTGCTCAGCGACTTGCTGGAGCAACTGCCGCCCGATGAAACGCTTCAAAGTCTTATCGGTGATGGCGCCTACGATACACAGCCCGCCTATGAAGCGGTCATCAGGCACGGTGCAATCCCCATCATTCCTCCCCGCAAGAATGCACGAGTGCGCAGGGGTGCTGTGTTCGAGCGCCGCAATGCAGCGATTGCTGCGTGCAGGGGGCTGGGGCGAAGTATATGGAAACGCTGGATTGGCTACCACCGGCGAAGCTTGGTGGAAGCCAAGATGAACTGCATCAAACGTTTGGGCGAGCGGGTGATGTCCCGCACCTTTGAACGCCAAGTGAACGAGCTGCATATCCGAGCAGCCATCTTGAATCGATTTACTGAACTTGGCCGTCCTCAGACGGCAGCCGTGGCATAGCCACGGCTGGGGGTTGGGGTCAATCGCCTCAAATTGGATTTATGCAACAGCGCCCATGACAGACATCTCCAGTGGCAATAATGACAACATTGATATCATTATTGCCATGAAACTCCACCTCCTTGTTTGTGATGGCGTGTTTGATCTGGGGCTTGCGGCGCTCACTGACACAGTGGGCTTGGCCAATGCGATGGCGGGCTCGCTGCCACAGGCTCCCTCGCACATAGAGCTCACGCTGGTGGGCGTGCGGCGTCGCATCCGAACTGCGCAAGGCTTGACGGTCCCCGTGGTCACTGCGCATGGTGTGCCCGAACCAGACGTCGTGCTCGTGCCCGCGTTTGGCGACAAGATGCCTGACACGCTCTCGGCTCGGCTCACACGCCCCGATGTGCCCGATGCGGTCGCGGCGCTACAGCAGTGGTCCACCGCTGGCGCGCACCTTGGTGCCGCTTGCTCCGGTAGTTTCTTGCTTGCAGAGAGTGGCCTGCTTGATGGGCATCGTGCGACGACGTCATGGTGGCTGGGGCCGATGTTTCGGCAGCGCTATCCGAACGTCACGCTGGACGAGTCACGCATGATCGTGAACTCGACACGCTTCACCACCGCGGGTGCCGCTTTGGCCCACGTCGACTTGGCCTTGCGCATCATCCGAGGGCGCAGTCCGGCGCTGGCGGCCCTGGTGGCACGCTATCTGCTGGTCGAGACACGCAGCTCGCAAGCCGAGTTCGTGATTCCCGACCACCTTGCGCATGCCGACCCGATGGTCGAGCGCTTCGAGTGCTGGGCCAGACGTCGGCTCGCGCAGGGGTTCTCGCTGACCGAGGCGGCCAGCGCCGTGGGCACAAGTGAGCGCACCTTGGCGCGGCGGCTGCAAAGCGTTTTGGGAAAGACACCGCTGTCGTATTTCCAGGACCTGCGCGTGGAGCATGCCGTCCATCTCTTGCGCACCGGGAACGCCAGCGTCGACCAGGTCGCCGCACAGGTCGGGTACTCGGATGGGGTGACCCTGCGGGCCCTGTTGCGCCGCAAGCTGGGCCGGGGTGTCAGGGAGTTGCGACGCGGTGGATGACCAAAGGCGTTTGGTGCATGTACGGCTGGAGACCGCCGCGAAACTGTCGGAAGCAAAGGCTTACCCACTTGTGTCTACTACATCGTGCGTTGGGTGCAAAAGCACCAGCCGTGCCAAAGCAGTCTTCAGTGACCTTTCAAAGGTCTGAGTATTGGGAACACTGTTAGCTTTACCACTGTTTTCTGTTCACTAATCTGGGTTTTCATCCACATGCTATTCAATCCACTTCAAGTAGGTTCTCTCACCCTGCCCAACCGCATCCTTCTGGCACCACTGACACGCGCCCGTGCCGACGCTGGCCACATGCCCAACGCGCTGATGGCCGAGTACTACAGCCAGCGTGCCACCGGCGGCCTGCTGATTTCCGAATGCACCATGGTGGCGCCCGGTACATCGGCCTTCGTCAATGAGCCTGGCATCTACAACGACGCGCAGATTGCAGCCTGGAGGCAGGTGACCGACGCGGTGCACGCCAAGGGCGGACGCATCTTCATGCAGATCTGGCACGCTGGCCGCGCAGCCTACCCTGGCGCTGCCGATGGCGCCCCCATTGTCTCCAGCAGCGCCACCGCCATTGAGGGAGAGATCCACACGCCCCAAGGCAAGGTGCCGCACGCGGTGCCCCGCCCCCTGACCGTCGAAGAGATTCCCGGCATCGTGGCTGCCTTTGCTCAAGGCGCACGCAACGCCATTGCCGCCGGCTTTGATGGTGTGGAAGTACACGGCGCCAACGGCTACCTGATTGACCAGTTTCTGCGCGACACGCCCAACCAGCGCACCGATGCTTACGGCGGACCGCTGGAAAACCGTGCACGTTTGCTGTTCGAGGTACTCACTGCCGTGACCCAGGCGATCGGTTCCGAACGTGTGGGCCTGCGCCTCTCGCCCCTCAACAGCTTCAACAGCATGAAAGACAGCGACCCGCTGGCCCTCATCGGCTTCCTGGCCGATAGGCTCAATGCCTTCAAGCTGGCCTACCTGCACGTGATGCGCGCCGATTTCTTCGGCGTGCAGAAGGCCGATGTCATGCCCGTAGCGCGTGAAAACTACAAGGGTGTGTTGGTGGGCAATATGGGTTACAGCGCTGATGAGGCAGAGGCAGCTATTGCCGAAGGTAAGCTTGACGCTGTGGCCTTTGGCACCGCCTTCCTGGCTAACCCGGACCTGCCCGCACGCATCAGGGCCAAGGCACCGCTGAACACGCCTGACTCCAACACGTTCTACGCAGGTGGCGCCAAGGGCTATACAGACTATCCGACACTGCAGGTCGCGTAAATCACCGCCCCAGAAGACCGAAGAAACAAGCCACTTTATACCCAAGGCTCTGCTCTTCGATCTTGCGAAGCTGGGCGTTGTTGCATAAATCAACCTGCCGCAAGCTGTATGAATCGCACCGGGTTTTGAGGAGGCCGATTGGTTTAAGTTGACACCTCTGCCGAGGTGTCGCTGACGGCTAGTTGCCTCCAGTAGTTTGCCTCAGCTT
>NZ_VSWF01000056.1:0-13141 GCF_009668305.1 Comamonas sp. CAH-2 | reverse complement strand
GGGCTGGGGTGGGTGTAGCTCAAAGGCCCGCCCACCGTGCTGTGCATGGGGGTGTGGACCGCCACATGCACTACATGCGGTGTAGGAGCCGAGTCAGACATGCGTGTCGGAGAAGGAAGTCCCGAAGCACGGGACGTTTCTGTGGATAACTTTGTGGGGATTGTTTACCACAGCTGGCGTCGCCCGAAAGGCATGCGCGGGGAAAAAATCGGGCATGACAAAGGTGTGACGAACTTTTGTGTTTTAAAACAATGACTTGCTACGATAAGGCGTGATTTTTTGCTATAGCCTTGGGGGCAAGCAAGGCCGGTGGCTGCATGCACCAAGTTGTGCATAAGTCGAAGGCCGTGCACATGTCAAGTGCGTGTAAATCTCAGGGGGATGCCCGCTGCTTGGGCGGAGTTGTTGTTTTTTGGCTGCAAACGGGCGCCCCGCCGCGCCCCGGTCTGCCATGCAGTCTGTAAGCCAAAAACCTACAAACTGCATGTGAGTGGGTGCTCAGTGCTGTGGTGTGGCTGCGGCGCTCTGGCGCAGCTGGCGCGAGTGGCTGTGCACGGCCTCGACCAGGGCGGCCACATGTTCCGGCGGGGTGAATTGGCTGATGCCATGCCCCAGATTGAAGATGTGGGTGGGACCGTTCGTCGTGGTGTCGGTGTGCGGACGGCCAAAGCTGTCCAGCACGGCGCGCGCCTGGGCGGCAACCTGCTCGGGCGGGGCGAACAGCACGTTCGGGTCGATGTTGCCCTGCAGCGCCTTGCCGGGGCCGCCGACTGCGCCGCCGACGATGGCGCGGGCCTTGCCCAGGTTGGCGGTCCAGTCCAGGCCCAGCACTTCGCAGTCGATGTCCTTCATGTCGGGCAGCCAGATGCCCCCGCCCTTGGTGAAGACGATGCGCGGCACGTCGGTGCCGTCCACGCCGGTGCGCTTGAGCTGGGCCAGCACGCGCTTGGTGTAGGCCAGGCTGAATTCCTGGAACGCGCCGTCGGCCAGCACGCCGCCCCAGCTGTCAAAAATCATCACGGCCTGGGCGCCGGCGTCGATCTGGGCGTTCAGGTAGGCGGCCACGCTGTCGGCGTTGACGGCCAGGATGCGGTGCATCAGGTCGGGGCGCGCGTACATCAGGCTCTTGACCAGGCGGTAGTCGTCGCTGCCCTTGCCCTCGACCATGTAGCAGGCCAGGGTCCAGGGGCTGCCCGAGAAGCCGATCAGCGGCACGCGGCCGTTCAAGGCCTTGCGGATGCTGGTCACGGCGTCGAACACGTAGCGCAGCTTGTCCATGTCGGGCACGGTCAGTTCGGCCACGGCGGCCTCGTCGCGCACCACCTTGGCAAAGCGCGGGCCTTCACCTTCGGCGAACGACAGGCCCAGGCCCATGGCATCGGGCACGGTCAGGATGTCGCTGAACAGGATGGCCGCATCCAGCGGGAAGCGCGCCAAAGGCTGCAGCGTGACTTCGGTGGCGTAGTCCACGTTGGTGGCCAGGCCCATGAAGCTGCCGGCCTGGGCGCGCGTGGCCTTGTACTCGGGCAGGTAGCGCCCGGCCTGGCGCATCAGCCACAGCGGGGTGTAGTCGGTGGCCTGGCGACGGCAGGCGCGCAGGAAGGTGTCGTTCAGAAGGGGGGCAAAAGACATGGGCGCTCGCACGGAGAAAGGACCGCAGCCTGGGCACGGGACCCGGGCTGACAGACGGTTCTGGGGAGCGGGCAGTGTAGCGGATGCCTCCGGGCCGCCCTGTGCCCGCCGCGCAGTACTGGACGCAAGCTGCAGGTGTACTGACACAGCGCAAGACCTGGGGGAGTGCATCCGCCCGCTTCATGCACAATCGCCGGCTTTGTTACATCTTGCTGCCCACTGACCCGCCGTGACCCTGCCCGAGACCCTGCACATCCCCGCCTTCCAGAGCTTCACCCTGGCCATCCTGCTGTTCTTTGCCGGACAGAAGATCGCCACACACTGGGGCGTGGTGCGCCGCTACAGCGTGCCGGAGCCGGTGGTTGGCGGTTTTCTGTGCGCCTGCGTGGTGGGCCTGGCGTATGCGCTGCTGGGCACGCGCATCGAGTTCGACCTGAATGTGCGCGACACCCTGCTGCTGTACTTCTTCGCGGCCATCGGCCTGCGCTCGGACCTGCGCACCCTGAAGGAGGGCGGCAGGCCGCTGTTGATCCTGCTGGCGCTGGCCACGCTGTTCATCGTGCTGCAGAACCTGCTGGGCATGGGGGTGGCGCAGCTGTTCGGACTGGATGCGCGCGCCGGGCTGATGACCGGCTCCATCTCCCTGACCGGTGGCGTGGGCACCACGCTGGCCTGGGGGCCGATCTTCGTCGAGCGCCTGGGGATCGCGAATGCGGTCGAGCTGGGCATGGCCAGCAACATGGTGGGCATGATTGCGGCCTGCACCATCGGCGGCCCGATTGCCAGCTACCTGATGCGCCGCCACGCCGTGCACGGCAGCGGCGCACGCCCGCTGGATGTGGGCGTGCCCAACCAGCAGCTCACCGTCACGCTGGACTACTACGGCGTGCTGCGCGCCTGGCTGTGGCTGAACATGGCGCTGATGCTGGGCGGCGTGATCACCCCGCTGTTCCACGAGGCCGGGCTGCAGCTGCCGATGTTCGTCGGTTGCCTGATCGGCGGCATCGTGCTGCGCAACACCCTGGGGCAGTGGATGCTGTCGCGCAAGCGCCGCAAGCTGGGCCAGTTCCACTGGCACAGCATGCGCCAGGGCCTGGCCATGATTTCGGACATCTGCCTGGGCATGTTCCTGACCATGGCGCTGATGGGCCTGCAGCTGTGGGCGCTGCAGGGCGTGATGGGCTTTGTGCTGACCGTGCTGGCGCTGCAGATCGGCATGACCGTGCTGTTCGCGCTGTGGCTGGTGTTCCGCTGCATGGGCCGCGACTACGAGGCGGCGGTCATCACCGCCGGCTTTGGCGGCATCGCCCTGGGCTCCACCGCGACGGCCGTGGCCAACATGACGGCCGTCACCCGCAGCCATGGCGCGGCGCACCGGGCCTTCATCATCGTGCCGCTGGTGTGCGGCTTCTTTGTGGACATCGTCAACGCGCTCATCATCCAGCTGCTGATCTGAGCGGGGGGCGGGGCTTGTGCCAGCACCGGCGCAGGCGCAGGCCAGAGGGCGGTTGTAGGTGCCGCCGCCTGGGTCCACGCCGGATCGGTGCGGTGGTCAGGGTCGCTGCGGCATGTCCTGCCTGGTGCTCCAGCAACCAGGGGGCTGGGTGCGTCATCTGCCTGTCATCTGCCGCTTGCACAATACCGTTCGTGGGCTGATGAAGAATTTTGGGTGAAGGCTGGTTGATCCCCTTCACAAGCAACCGAACCTTGGTCCACGCCAACACCGAACCGCTGCCGCGCCCCCTGGGGACCGGCAGCGGTTTTTTTATGACCGTCTGAAAAAAGAGCGCCTTTCGCGCGTCCATACGCTGTTTCAGATGGTTTTTGATCTGAAATGCCGGCCAGGCGTGCGCCAACCGCTCTGGTTTTTACAGCTGTGCCAGGGCCGTGTGCACTTCCTGGCGCGACAGCAGCTCGGTCAGCACCACCGGGGGCTGGCCCGGTGCCAGCAGCACGTAGACCGGCACGCCGTTGCGGCCCAGGGCGGCCAGGGCCTGGGTGATGGCCGGGTCGCGCCGCGTCCAGTCGGCGCGCAGCAGGGCCACGTTGCGGCGCGCGAAGTCGGCCAGCACCTCGGCATCGGCCAGGGTGGTGCGCTTGTTGACCTGGCAGGTCACGCACCAGGCGGCGGTGTAGTCTACGAACACGGGGCGGCCGGCCGCCAGCAGCGCCGCCTGGGCGTCGGGCGACCAGGGCTGCCAGGTGTCATGCGCCGAGGTGGCCGTGGTCACCGGCGCGGGCTCCAGCAGGTTGCGCCCCAGGCTGTGGGCCAGCCATCCGGCCATCGCCAGCACCAGCAGGGCCAGCACCGCGCGCGTGCGGCCGCGCAGCGTCAGCGTCCAGGCCAGCGCCGCCAGGCACAGCAGCAGGGCCAGCAGGGTGGCCGCGCCGTCGATGCCGGTCTGCTGGCCGATCACCCACACCAGCCAGATCACGGTGGCGAACATGGGGAAGGCCATGGCGCGGCGGAAGGTGTCCATCCAGGCGCCGGGGCGGGGCAGCCAGCGCAGCAGCGCCGGCACCCAGCTGACCAGCACATAGGGTAGGGCCATGCCCACGCCCAGGGCCGCAAACACCGACAGCGCCTGCACCGCTGGCAGGCCCACGGCAAAGCCCAGCGAGGCGCCCATGAACGGCGCGGTGCAGGGCGAGGCAATCGCCACCGCCACCACGCCGGAGAGGAAGGCATCGCCCAGCGGATGGCGGGCGTGCAGGTTGGCGACCCGGCTGGGCAGGACGTGGCCGAACTCGAACACGCCGGCCAGGTTCAAGCCGATCAGGGTGAACAGCGCGGCCAGCGCCGCGACCACGGCCGGCGACTGCAGCTGAAAGCCCCAGCCCAGCTGCTCGCCCGCCGCGCGCAGGCCCAGCAGCACGCCGCCCAGGGCCAGGAAGCTGAGGACCACGCCGGCGGCATAGGCCAGGCCGTGGCGGCGCTGGGCCGCGGTGTCCGTGCCATGGCGGGCAAAGCCCATGACCTTGATCGCCAGCACCGGGAACACGCAGGGCATGAGGTTGAGCAGCAGGCCGCCGACCAGGCCGCCCAGCACGGCCAGCAGCCAGGTGGCGGCGCTGGCGCTGGGCGCGGGCGAGGCCGGCAGCGTGGCCGCGGCCTGTTGCTGGTTGGCGGCCAGCGCCGCTGCCAGCGCGGGTGACACGCTGGCCAGCTGGGCCGCCTGCCAGGGCTGCTGCACCGTGGCCTGCACGCGCCAGGCCTGGGCGGGTGGCGCGTGGGCCACGTCGGTGCCGGCGGCGGGCAGGCCCAGCACCAGGGGCAGTTGCGGCGGGGCCTCGCCGCGCATCGGGGACAGCGGCACGTCGGCGGTCCACACGGCGCCGTCCCAGCGCTGGTGCCAGTCCTGGCCTAGCACGGCGGCATGCACCAGGGTGTCGGCGGTCTCGGGGTACAGCGCCAGGGTCTGGCCGTGGGCCGCCTGCGGCAGGCCGGCCACGCGCAATTGCAGGCGCTCGCCGCCGTCCGGCGCGCTGGCGCTGGCCTGGGCCGTGTCCAGCGCCAGCGGCGCCTGGGCGTGGGCGGCCTCGAAGGCCGCGCTCCACAGGGTCTGGGGGGCGGAGGCCGGCAGGCGCAGCAGGAAGTCGCCTTCCTCCGGAATGCATTCCACGCGGCACACCAGCCAGCTGGCGTGCAGCCGGATGTCTACCCCGCCGTCGCTGCCGGGGACAAAGTCGGGCGCCACCTGCAGCGGCACGGGCAGCAGCACCGTGCCTTCGTAGCCGTAGTTCAGCATGTCGCCGACGCGGATCTGCTGGGGCACGGGCCAGGCGATTTCGCCCGCCTGCAGGCCGGCCGGCAGTTGCCAGGCCAGCTGCGTGGGCAGGCCGGAGTCGCCCGCGTTCTTCCAGTAGGTGTGCCAGTCGGGCTGGTGCTCGATGCGCAGGCCCAGCGTCAGCGGCCGCCCCGGGGCGATGCCTTCGGGCGCCAGGGCCACCAGCTGGGCGCGCACGCGCGGCGTGACCACGGTGTCGGACGGCCCCTGCGCCGCCGCGCCGCCCAGCTTGAGCTGCAGCTGCGCCTGGGCCGCGGTCGGCAGCGCAGCGCCGCACACCAGCAGCAGGCTCAACAGGATCAGCGCCCAGGCAAGGGGCAGGCGGCGGAGAAAAGCGGGGGCAGATATCGGCATGGCAAAGCTTGGAGGCGGAAACCGTATTGTGGTTCCTTCCGCAGGGCGCCTTTCGGCCGGGCGGCGGCGTACCGCCGCAACACGCTCTAAGATCAGGGCCATGTGCTCCTTCCCCCTCCCCGTGAACCCGCCCGATGTCCCCGATGTGCCGCTGACGGCATGGCCTGCGCGCCATTGGGCCGGGGTGTCGGCCCGTGACTTCGCCCTGGCGCAGCGCAGCGGGTTGGCTGCCCAGACCGTGGCGGTGCTGCCCGTGGGCGCGGTGGAGCAGCACGGTCCGCACCTGCCGCTGTCGGTGGACAGCACCCTGGTGGACGGCATGGTCGCCGCCGCGCTGCCGCACCTGCCGGCCGAGGTGCCGGTGCTGGTGCTGCCCACGCAGCAGATCGGGCTGAGCCTGGAACACGCCAGCTACGCCGGCACGCTGGGGCTGTCGCCCGCCACGCTGCTGGCGCTGTGGACCGAAATCGGCGCCTGCGTGGCCCGCGCCGGCGTGCACAAGCTGCTGATCTTCAACGCCCACGGCGGCAACGTCAGCAGCATGGACATCGTCGCGCGCCAGCTGCGCATGCAGTGCGGGCTGCTGGTCTACCACAGCAGCTGGTTCAACCTGCCGCTGCACGGGGCCGATGCGGCCTTCAGTGCCCACGAACACCGCTTTGGCGTGCACGGCGGGGAAATGGAAACCTCGATGCTGTTGCACCTGGCGCCGGCGCTGGTGCGCATGCAGCATGCGCAGAATTTCGCCTCGACCTCCGAGGAACGCGCCCGGGACTATCCCATTCTGGGCAACGGCAAAAGTGCCAAGCTGGGCTGGGCCATGCAGGACTACAACCCCTGTGGTGCGGCCGGCAACGCCGCTGCGGCCGATGCGGCGCGCGGCCAGGCGCTGGTGGAGGCCGTGGGGGTCAGCCTGGCAGCACTGCTGCAGGAAATGCACCGGCTGCCTGCCACGACCGTGGGCGCCGAGCCCAGGCCCCTGGGCTGAAACGCCCTGGTGCGGGCAGGCATTGCCCCCGCACAGCGGTTTTTTAGGCGGCGTGCGTGACCGCCTCCCTTTGGCTTCGATACAAGGCCGCGAGCGGACCGCTGCCGCAATCGGCGAAGGTCCGCACGGGTCAGGCACCTGCTGTGAGCGTGCCTGGGGGAATGGGCGCCGTCCGGGGGCTCAGTGCGCCCGGCCAAACTTGTGGTCCAGCGTCCAGGCGCCGGGGACGCACAGGGCAAACTGCAGGAAGCCACCGGCAATCGACAGGTTCTTCATGAACTGCAGCAGCTGCATCTTTTCGGCGAAGTGGTTGTGGAACACCACGGCGGTCATCACCGTGAAGCCACACAGCAGCCAGGCACTCCAGCGTGTGCGGTAGCCCAGGACGAAGGCCCCCGCCACCAGCAGTTCGGCGAAGAGGGCGCCGGCATAGGCCAGCATGGGCAGGGGCAAGCCGGCCTTGGCGATATAGGCCATGGACCCTTCGGGCGCCATCAGTTTTCCAAAGCCGCTGTAGAGGAACAGTGCGGCCAGCAGCACACGGGCCAGCAAAGAGGCCAGGGGTGTGAATGAAGCGTTCATGACAAGCCTGTGAAGCAAATGGGGAAGCTGCGCCGGGCCACCGGCTTACTGGGCTTGCGCCTGCAGGCGCTGGACGAGCGCGGTGTAGGCCGTGCCCTTGCGCGATTGCTGGTACTGCGCCAGGCGGGCCTCATAGCTGGGGTCGTTGGCGAAGCTTCGGTCCCCCTGGACATAGGCATCCAGCCCTGCCTGCTGCCACAGCTGCCAGTCGGCCTGGACTTCGGCGCGTGTGAGCGGCTGGCCCACCACGACGGGCTCTGGGCCGGCCCAGACTTCTTGCGAAACCACCGCGTTCGGTGCGGCAAAAGCGGTGCTGGCGGCCAGGCAGGCCGATACGAGGGTCAGGGCGCGCAGGTGTGGGGCAAATTGCATGACATTCAATCCTTGGAGTGGGGCAGCGCGGTAGTGGCTGCATGGACTCCAGTGTCTGGATTGGCCCGCGACACGTATGTGCCTAAACGCACAGTTTTTTCAATCGCCCGCGTGGGTGGCAGCGGCTGCCGCCAGGGCCTGCAAATCGTGCAGGGATGCGATGTGCAGCACCCTGGAGCCGGCCTTGCGCAGCAGGCCTTGTTGGGTCAAGGCAGCCAGCTCACGCGCCACTTGCTCGCGGTTGGTGCTGATCTTGCTGGCCAGCACGGCGTGGGTGGGCATGGGGTCGATGCGTGCGCTGCCATCTGGCTGCACGTCCTGGGCCAGGCGCAGCAGTTCCACATGCAGGCGCGTGGGCACCCCCAGGGTGCTGAGTTCCAGCACGCGTTGCGTCAGCTGGCGCACCAGTTGGGTCAGGTGCTGCAGCATGCGGCGTGCCAGCAGGGGCTCCTGCTCCAGCAGCTCCAGGAAATCGGCGCTGCCCAGGCTGAGCAACTGGCTGTCCTGCAGGGCGATCACGTCGGCAGAGCGCTGTTCGCCATCGATGGCGGACAGGTCGCCAAAGTGCTCACCCGGGGCGTGGTCGCGGAAGGACACTTCCCGCCCTTGCTGCGAGTAGGTGGTGATGCGCACCTGCCCGCTGAGCAGGAAGTAGACATCGCTGCCTGCGGAGGCGCGGGTGAACACCGGGGTTTTGGCCGCGACATTGCGCCAGTGGCAGCGTGCTGCGATCCGTTGCAGGGTGGCGTCATTGCACGCAGCCAGCAGGTGCACGCGGCGCAAGGCCAGAAGGGAGGGAACGGCAGGACGGGACATGGTGGCGAGCAACAGCGAAAAAAGCGGCAAGGGCCGGTGCCCCGGCCGTGCGGCAGCCCACGCCAGCCCATCGGGCGAGTGAACCTTCTGCGGGAACCCGACACCAAAGGCTGCGCAGGCCGGCGTGCCGGGCACACTGCGCGCAGCCCCTGACCGCCATTTTCTCCCATGCACCGATTTCCCTTGTTGAAGCCTTGGATGACGCGACGCCTCCCCCAGTCGGGGGCGTGGCTTTCGGTGCGCGGCCTGCGCTGGTGCAGTGGCTGGGTGCTGTGGATCTATGTGCTGTTGCACCTGCTGAACCATGCGACGGGCCTGGTCTCGTTGCGCGCGGCCGAGGCGGTGCGCGAGGGCCTGCATGCGGTCTGGCATTCGCTGCCGGGCACTGGCGTGCTGTACGGCGCCTTGCTGGTGCATGCCAGCCTGGCCCTGCTGGCGGTGGCGCAGCGGCGCACCTGGCGCATGCCGGTGGCCGAAGCCGTGCGCCTGGGGTGCGGCTTGGCCTTGCCGCTGCTGCTGGCGGCCCACTTCGCGGCGACCCGCTGGGTCTCCTCGGTTTGGGAGGTGCCCACGCACTATGAGCGCGTGGTGGCCCTGCTGTGGAACCCCTGGGGTGTCGCGCTGCAGCTCAGCCTGCTGACGGTGGCCTGGGTGCATGGCTGCATGGGGTTGCACTTCGCATGGCGGGCACGCCGCCTGTGGCAGCGCAGCCAGCCGGTGCTGCTGGCTGCGGCCACCCTGTTGCCGGTGCTGGCCGTGCTCGGGGTCCTGTCCATGGGGCGGGAGCTGGGGGCCGGGCAGGCGCCGGTGGCGCCGGCCTACGCCTCCGCCCAGGTGGCCGACAGTGCGCAGTGGGTGAAATGGGGCGTGCGCTGGACCTGGGGGCTGCTGCTGGCGCTGGCGGTGGCCGTGCCCTGGCTGCTGCGCAGCCTGCAGGCCTGGTCGCGCGGTGCCGCGCAGATCCGTCTGGAGTACCCAGGGCGCAGCGTGCAGGTCCCGGTGGGCTGGTCGGTGCTGGAGGCCAGCCGGGGCCACGGCATTCCCCACCTGTCCCTGTGTGGCGGGCGGGCGCGCTGCTCGACCTGCCGGGTGCGGGTGCGCAGCCTGGGCACGGCCTTGCCCGAGCCCTCGCGCGATGAGCGCACCACCTTGGCGCGTGTGCAGGCTCCGGCCGATGTGCGGCTGGCGTGCCAGCTGCGCCCCCGCGGGGATGTGCAGGTCACGCCGCTGTTCCGGGAGCGCAGCGCAACCACCGAGGCCGCACCCGGGCAGGAGCACGAGGTGGTGGTGCTGTTTGTCGACTTGCGCCAGTGGTCCACCCTGTCCGAGCGGCAGTGGCCGGTCGATCTGTCCTGGGTGCTGGAGCGCTACTTCGCGCTGGTGGGCAGTGCCGTCCACGACTGTGGCGGGGTGGCGAACCAATTCATTGGCGACAGCATCATGGCCATCTTCGGGCGCACGTCGGATCTGCCGACGGCGGCCCGGCAAGCCCTGCAGGCCGCCGCACGCATCGAGGCGCAGATGCAGGCCTGGAGCGCAAGCTTTGCCGAGCAGTTTGGCCAGCGGCTGGACTTCGGCATGGGCATGCACGCCGGCAGCGTGCTGCTGGCCCGCGTCGGTTTTGCCGATAACACCACGTTCACGGCCGTGGGCGAGGTGGTCAACACTGCCAGCCGGCTGCAGGAGTATTCCAAGGTGGCCCAGGCGCGCCTGGTGCTGTCCGCCTATGTGGCCCGGCTGGCGCAGGTGGACGGCCAGCTGGGCGCTGCGCAGGCGGTACCGGTGCGCGGCCGCAGCGAGCCGCTGGAGGTGCATGCCGTGTCCCGGCCCAGCGAGCATTGGCTGCCGGACGCCGTGTGAGCCGGGGGCATGCCCTTGCGCTTGTGCCTAGGGCGCATCGGGGCCATGGTGGCTGCGGGCGGCCAGGTGCTCGCGCACCTGCTCGGCGATGGTCACGGCCGCCGTGCCGCCCAGCTCGTCCACCATCTGCCGGGTCACGGCATGGTGCAGCAGCATCAGGTCACGCAGCTTCTTGAACGCGGCGGGGTTGCTGTGGCCGGCCACGTACCCATCGTTGGCCAGCACACGCTCGGCCACGCCGGGGGCGTCCAGCGCAACCTGGCAGATGCTGGCCATGTGCTGCACCTCCAGCACCACCTGCTGCAGCAGGGTCTCCCAGTGCGAGGTGGTGAATCTTTCTTCATGGGTCATGGGCGGCTCCGGTGGTACCCGATGGGCGGAATCCACGGCGCCCTGCAGGCCACGGCGCCATTGCCAGACGCATCCTAGCCCCAGGCGTGACACCCGGGGGGATGGCCCGCGGCCTAGGCGGCCACCGGGCCGGGCTGGCCGTGTTCCACCACCCAGTGCGCCAGCGTCGTGACCGGGCTGTCCGCGCGCAAGGGGTCGGCCACGGTGCGCAGCTGGGTGCGCCAGGTGGTGGGGGTGATGTCCACCAGGCTGTAGCCGCGTTCCTCGCAGCGGGCCAGCAGCACCTGGGGGTTGTGGGCGCGCAGGGCGTCGACCTTGTCCTGGGTGGTGCCGCTGCGCGAGCTGATGGAGGTGGTGCAGAACTCGCTGGCCAGCACCGGGTTGCCGGCGCCCGGGGGGCGGTCGGCCAGCGTGGGCACGGCGCAGACGTAGTTCTGGTGGATGTCGCCGCCCAGCAGCACGCTGTTGTGCGGGGCGGCCTCGGCGATCTGCTGGCTCAGGCGCTGGCGGGCGGCCGGGTAGCCGTCCCAGCTGTCCGTGGACTGGTGGCCGCTGGGCCGGCGGCGGGCGGTGAACAAGGTGGTCTGGGCCACCACGCTCCAGCGTGCGGCTTCGGGGCGGTGGCGGCTGTCGGCCTGCAGCTGGTGGCCCAGCCAGGCTTCCTGTTCGCGGCCCAGAAAGCTGCGGGCGGGGTCGAACAGCTCCGGGCAGCGGTCCGTGTGCACGCTGCCGCTGTCGGCCTTGCCCGGTGTGCGACAGGCCTGCAGGCTGCGGTACTGGCGGCCATCCAGCAGGTGCAGCTGGGCCAGCGATCCCCAGCGCAGGCTGCGGTACAGCTGCAGCCCCTGCAGGCTGCGCTGCAGGGCCCCGGCGCGCAGCGGCATGTTTTCGTAGAACGCCTGCCAGGCGGCCATGCGCCGGGCCAGAAAGGCGCCGGGATCGCCCACGCCCTGGTCGGCGGCATAGTCGTTTTCCACCTCGTGGTCGTCCCAGATCACGCTCCAGTTGCAGACCGCGTGTGCGGCCTGCAGCAGCGGATCGCTTTTGTGCAGTGCGTAGCGGTCGCGGTAGTCCTGCAGCGTGCGGGCGGTGCGCAGCGGTTGCGGGCGGGCCAGGCGTTCGGCGTTCGCGGGCTGGGCGTACTCGTAGATGTAGTCGCCCAGGAACAGCACCAGGTCCGGCTGGTCCTGCACCACGGAGCGCCAGGCGGCGTAGTGGCCGTGCTCCCAGCGCTGGCAGGCGGCGAAGGCCAGGCGCAGCCTTGGTACCGCCGCCCCGGGCGCGGGGGCGGTGCCGCAGCGCCCGGTGGGGCTGATGGCGTCGCCCTGCATGAAACGGTAGAAATAGTGGCGCCCCGGCGCCAGCCCGTTGACCTGCACATGCACGGCGTGCCCCCATTCGGGCAGGGCCTGGGTCTGGCCGCTGGCGACGATGTGGCGGAACGCCGGGTCGTGCGCCAGTTCCCAGCGCACGGTCAGCGCGGGCAGCGGCGGGGCCTCGGCCTGGCCCAGCCAGTGGGCGGGCGGGGTCAGGCGCGTCCAGATCAGGGCGTTGTCCGGCTGCGGGTCGCCACTGGCCACGCCCAGGGTGAACGGGTCGTGGTCGGGCTGGGCGCTGCCGCTGCGGGCCCAGGCGGGCACCTGGGCCAGGACCGCCCCCAGGCTGGCGCCCAGCAGCAACCCACGGCGACCGGTGAGCGAACGATGGAAAAGTGAGCTGTTCATGCAGGTATGGTGCGCGCTGGAGGTGGTTTTGAATGAAAGTTCGTCCGTGCCGCAAAGGCAACCTGACGCGCCGGCATCACGGCCGCGATGCCGCTCACCGGGGTGCCGGCCGCGGCATGCTCAAGGGGCGGCATCCACGCTGTCCGGCAGCAGCCACAGGTGGGTGGACTGCCAGTGGTGCAGGATTTCGCGCAGCACCAGCAGTGCGGCGGCCGTGCACGGATCCTGGGGCAGGTCGGGGTCCTGGTGGCTGTAGTGGCGGCTGGACTGGGCCACCAGGCGTTCGAACAGCGCCTCGATGGCCTCGCGCGTGATGGCGGGCACCTGGCCCGGGGCATGGCCACCGACGGCCTGCAGGGCCAGGCGTCGCAGCAGGGGGTCGCACGTCGCCAGCAGGGTGTGCGCGGGCAGCAGGCGTGCCAGCGGCATGACGGCGTCTTCCACCTCCATGATGCCGGTCTCCAGCTGGGCGGGCATGGGCATGCGCTGCTGGAAGCTGCGCTGGGTCAGTGACTGCAGGCCCAGCGGCAGATGGTGCAGCACGGGGGCGCTGGTGTCGCTGTCGCTGACCAGCAGGGTGCAGACGGGGCCCTCCACCGCGAACAGCGCCAGGGCCTGGTGGGGGGGCAAGGCCGTGCCCAGCTGCGTGCGCAGCTGCTGCAAGGTGGCGAGGC
>NZ_VSWF01000055.1:0-13675 GCF_009668305.1 Comamonas sp. CAH-2 | reverse complement strand
CTACAGCAGCTTCATCGTCACCGGCTTCAACCCCCAGTAAGCCCGCCCCGCCCGGCGGTGCAGCACACCGCCAGGCGGGGCGGGCTTACTGGGGGTTGAAGCCGGTGACGATGAAGCTGCTGTAGTCGGGCAGCTTGCGGATCTGCTTGCGCTCCAGCATCAGCGAGCCGTAGTACTTGCTGCGCGTGATCCAGTCCTCGTCGATCTTCCAGGTCAGCTCCACGTTGTCGGCCGCCAGGTTGGCCACGTCGGGGGCGAAGCCCAGCTTGGCACCGGCCATCTGCACCAGCTCGGCGCGGTGGGCCATGGCGTATTCCGACGCCTTGCGGTGGATCTCCAGGAACACCTTGACCAGTTCCGGGTCCTTCTTGACCGTGTCGGCGTGCGTGGTCATGACCATGTTGACCTTGCCGGTGGGCGTGCTGTACGGAAACTCCAGCACCTTGCCCACGCCCCGGGTCACGCTGATGGAGGGGCCGGGCTCGGCACCGACGTAGGCGTCGATGTCGCCGCGCTCCAGCGCGCCCGCCATTTCGCTGAAGGACACGCGCACGGACTTGATGTCCTTGAGCGTCATGCCTTCGGACTTCAGGCGGTCGTTGAACACCGCCTCCTGGGTGGAGCCGGGCAGGATGCCCACGCGCTTGCCCTGCAGGCCCTTGAAGCTGCCGATGCCGCTGTTCTTGCCCACCACGATCGCCATGCCACCATTGCAGGTGGGCGCGACGATGACCACGGGCTCGCCCGCCGCCGCACCCAGCGTGGCGGCGGCCAGGCCGTAGGTGCCAAAGTCCACCGACTTGGTCACCACGGCGTTCTTGCCGTCGGTGGGGGTCTCGAAGGGGATCACCTCGATCTTGTAGCCGGCCGGCGTGAACTTGTCGTAGAAGTAGGGCGTGATGCCGTGGATGAGCTTGAGCGTGCCCACCTTGATCACCTTGTCCGCCGCCTGGGCGGGTGTGGCCACGGACAGGGCCAGGGCGGAAGAGGTCAGAGAAGCGAGCAGGAGGCGGCGAGACAGCATGGCGTTTCCTTCATCAAACAAGGGCTGTGACAGACGGACCGCACTTGAATACATCCTTGTACACAAGCCGGCACAGGCACAGTCCAGCAAGTGGCGTGCCAGTTTGGGAATGGATGTTTTTTGCGCCAAAACTCTGGAAATCGCCGACAAAATCCCCCATATCGTCAAAGGCGCACCATTTGTGCACAGCATGCCCCGCGCCATGCACCAGACTCGCCGCCAGCGGCGCGCGACGCGCCCCCGTCCCACGCCTGGCGGGTGCCGACTGGCTTAGGGTGTGCACCTGTCCTGCATCGTTACCAAGGAGAACGCTCATGAAGCATTGGCACCACCTGCTGTCCCACCGCATCGCCTTGCCCCTGGCCGCCGCCACGCTGGCCCTGGGCGCCCATGCCAAGACCCCGGCACAGTGGCAGGCGCTGACCGCGCCCGTGAAGATCAGCCTGGAGCAGGCCGTGCAGAACGCCACGCAGATGACGCCGGGCCAGGTGATCGAGATCGAGCTGGATGACGGCGACGGGGCCGGCGTGCACTACGAGGCCCACATCCTCACGCCGCAGCAGCAGAGCGTGGAGGTCTGGGTGGACGCGGTGACCGGCCAGGCCCGCCTGCACGAGAACGACGGTGCGGCCAAGCGCAAGGATGTGGCGCGCAGCCAAGCCGCCAAGATCGACATCCTGCAGGCCATCCGCGCTGCCACGGCGCACACGCCCGGCAAGGCCATGAAGGCCGAGCTGGACAACCACTGGGGCACCATCAGCTACCAGGTCGATGTGCTGCAGGCCGACCACCGCCTGATGGAGGTCAAGCTGGATGCGGCCGACGGCAAGGTGCTGCGCGCCAAGCGCGACTGACGCCCTTTGTGACTGAACACCATCCCACCCCATGAACCGCACCCAAACTGCACTGATCGCTGCGCTCACGGCCCTGCTCGGCTTTGCCGGCGGCTACTTCTTCTACGCCCACACCATGGCGCGCTACGACGCCGTCAGCAGCGTGTGCGTGGCCATGCAGGAGGCCGTGCGACTGCAGATGCTGGCGCCCGAGCAGGTGCGCCAGCTGGGCATGGTCACGGGCAGCACGCTCAAGCGCGACCACCGCGCGGTGGCGGACAAGCTCAGCATCTCGGACCACAGCGCGCGCGAAGCCTCGCCCCAGTCCATGTGCAGCCAGTTCCTGCTGGGCGTGCACCAGTCACGCTGAGCCCCCGCGGGACCCACCTTGCCCCCGAAGCCTGCGCCTGGTGCGCAGGCTTTTTTGCAGGCGGCCCCGGGCCACGCCCCCAGCCGCTATAGTGCCTGCCGCAGGCGCTGCCGCCCGGTCACCGCCAGGCAGCGCAGCCCAATGTATTCATAGCTGGCAGCGCAGTCTGGATCTGGTTTCCAACCAGTTTTCTATTTGAAAACCTTGCAAAACGCACGCTGCCTGCTCATCTTTCTGATAGCGCATCCCCCCCCTTTTTCGCATGAAACCCGCCATCCGCATCGTGGACGTCGACCGGCTCGACACCTGGAGCAAGTACAAGCCCGGCCTGTGCGACAGCTGCGCCGCCAACTGCTGCACCATGCCGCTGGAAGTGCAGCTGCCCGACCTGGTGCGCCTGGGGCTGGTGGATGCCTTCGAGGTCGACAACGTCGACCACAAGCTGATCGCCAAGCGCCTGCTCAAGGCCCGATTGATCGACCACTACAACCCCAAGCACAACATCTTCACCATGGCCCGCCGCGCCAGCGGGGACTGCAACTTTCTGGACGCCAGCACGCGCCGCTGCACGGTCTATGAACGGCGCCCCGAAACCTGCCGCCTGCACCCCAAGAAGGGCCCCAAGCCCGGCTGGTGCGCCTACGGCGACAAGCGCATGCGCTGAAGACCTTACCCCCTGATCCCCATGCACACCCTGCACCTGGCCACCGCCTGCCTGATCAACCCCGAACGCCAGTTGCTGGTCTTGCGCAAGCGCGGCAGCCCATTCTGGATGCTGCCCGGCGGCAAGATCGACGCCGGGGAAACCGCACTCCAGGCCCTGCAGCGCGAACTGCAGGAAGAGCTGCAATGGCAGGCCCCCATCGAGCATCTGCTGCCCCTGGCCCACTTCGAGAACCGCGCCGCCAACGAGGCCGATACGCGCGTGCAGGCCCAGGTGTTCTACGCCCGGCTGGCGCACACGCCCGCCGTGCAGATCGCCGCCGAGATCGAGGCCATGGACTGGCTGGCGCTGGACGGCCCCCATCCCGCCACCCTGGCCCCGCTGCTGCACGAGCAGGTGCTGCCCGCACTGCAGCAGATGGCTGACTGAGCCAGCGGGCGGGCATAAAAAAGCAGCCTTGCGGCTGCTTTTTTTCAGGGTGTGCCCTGGCGGGGGATCAGGCCTCGTCGGAGAGGTCGATCTCGGGGACTTCCACCTTGGTGGCCAGGATCTTGTCGATGATCTTGCCGTCCATGTCCACCACCTCGAACTCCCAGGCTTCCCAGACCACCTTGTCGGTCACGGCGGGCAGCTTGCCGGTCAGCAGCATCATCATGCCGCTCAGGGTCTGGTAGCGGCCCTTTTCCTCTTCGGGCACGGTCTTCAGGCCCAGGCGGTCCTTGAGCTCCACGACCGGGATGTGGCCATCCAGCAGCCAGCTGCCATCCTCGCGCTCCACGGCCCAGGCGTCGCTGGGGTCCTCGGTCACGAACTCGCCGGTGATGGCCTCGGTCAGGTCACGCACGGTGACGATGCCTTGCACTTCACCGTACTCGTCGATGACGAACGCCATGGGCGCACCGGATTGCTTGAAGTTCTCCAGCAACTCCATGCCGGTGATGGTTTCCGGGATGTAGATGGGCTTGTGGATCAGGTCCTTGGCGTCCTTGAGGTCACGCTGCCCCTTGAGGGCATGGGCCAGCCACTGGCGCGAGTTGATCACGCCCAGCAGGTTCTCGAAGTTGCCGTCGATCACGGGATAGCGCGCATGGTCCTGGGATTCCAGGATGGCCATGTTCTCTTCGAACGACAAGCTCACGTCCAGGCAGACCACGTCCGAGCGCGGCACCATCAGCGAGGAGATCTGGCGATCGTCCAGGCGGAACAGGTTGCGGATCATGGTGTGCTCGTTCTGCTCGATGGCACCCGAGGTGGTGCCTTCGGCCAGCACGGCGTGGATCTCGTCTTCCGTCACGCTGCTGTCGTTGGTCTGGCGCACGCCCAGCAGGCGCAGCAGGGCGAGGGTCGACCCCGTCAGCAGCAGCACAAAGGGCTTGGTCAGCTTGGCCAGCAAGTTGATGGGGCGGGCCACCAGACGGGCAATCGATTCGGGGTTGGTCTGTCCCAGGCGCTTGGGCACCAGTTCACCCACCACGATGGAGACATAGGTGATCAAGACCACCACCACGGCCGTGGACAAGGTGCTGGCGTAATTGGACGCCATGCCCAGTTGCACCAGCCATTCCGCCATCGGCTGGGCCAGGGCGGCCTCACCAAAGATACCGTTCAGCACACCGATGGAGGTGATGCCGATCTGGATGGTGGACAGGAAGCGGGTGGGGTCTTCGCCGAGCTTCAGGGCAGCAGCTGCGGCGGAATCGCCCTCATCGATCAATTTTTGAAGCCTTGCCTTGCGTGCTGTGACCAGCGCGATTTCAGACATGGCAAACACGCCATTGAGCAGGATGAGGGCGATAAGTATAGGAATTTCCATGATGTGGTTGAGCGTCCTTTCAAACTCGCTCGGGGTAACAAAAACACTGCAAGGTTACTGGATAAATCCAAAATGCAGGCCAGCCAGGATGGCAAGCCCTAAAAGCACGCGGTAGATCACGAAGAAGCCGAAGCCCTTGCTGGAGATCAGCCGCATGAACCAGACGATGACCGCATAGCCCACGACAAAGGCGATCGCGGTCGCCATGAAGGTCAGCATCCATTGCTCGCCACTCATGGGATCGCGCTTGAACAGCAGCTGGTAAAAGCCCGACAGCAGCACCGCCGGAATGGCCAGCAGGAAGGAAAAGCGCGCCGCCGCCTCGCGGGTCATGCCCAGCAGCAGGCCTGCAGTAATCGTGCCACCGGAACGTGACACGCCCGGGATCAGCGCCATGGCCTGGGCAAAGCCCAGCACGATGCCGTCACGCAAGCCCAACTGGCCAATCTGGCGCGTCTGGGTGCTGCGCTTTTCGGCCCAGCCCAGCAGAAGGCCGAAGACGATCAGCATCACGGCCGTCAGCGCCAGCGTGCGGAAGGTGGTTTCAATCCAGCTGCGCAGCAGCAGGCCCAGCACACAGATGGGGATGGTGCCCAGGATCACCAGCCAGGCCAGCTTGGCGTCGGGGTGCAGGGCTTCACCAGGGCGGCGGCTGCCAATCACGGGCAGGCTGGCAAACCAGGCCACCAGCATGCGCAGCACATCCTTGCGGAAGTAGATCAGCACCGCCAGTTCGGTCCCCAGCTGGGTGATGGCGGTGAAGGCCGCGCCCGGATCGGCGCCACCGGGCAGCAAGGGACCCAGGATGCGCAGGTGGGCGCTGGAAGAGATGGGCAGGAATTCGGTCAGACCCTGGACCAGGCCCAGGATGAGGGCGTCCAGCCAGCCAAAAGTGGCGTTCATAGGAATCAGTGGAAAAAAGCGGAAACGGAGCGCTGTGCAGTGTAGCGCCCGGGCCTGCCACGCAGGCGGCGCCAACTCCCGGCCCCGCAGTGGCCAGGGGCCGCGCGAAACCTCGGCGCTGGGCACCCGCCACCGCCCTCGACAGCCGCCGCCATGGCACCTGCAGGCTTCAGCCCGCCGCATCGCGTGCCATGACAGTTATTTTTTATACAAAACCCATCTAATCATCTTTTTCTCATAAAAAAAATGCACAAATATCCACGTGCATCAGCGATGTTTGTCGTTGATATTCAAAACAAATACACAAAATTACAAATCATCGCCATCATACTAATGGGCAAAAAATAATTTTTACAACAAATCAAGCGTTCGCGCCGCAACGTTGAATCCGTCAATTCTGTGTGGTGCGTTTGTATGCCGGCACCACAGCATGCAGCTTCCATCTGCACACAGGCTGTGGATAACTCCACATGCCAAAATGTGGACAGATTTTTCAATCCACCTGGACTGTATTTTTTACTTATCCACAGCCTCATGCATTCAGCAGGTTGTGCACAAGGATGTGTTGATTGAAAATATTTTTTCAACCTCTCCATGCCATGCATCTCGAAATTTTCCACAGGGTTTATGCCACAGCGTGTGGTGCGACCCAGGTGGCATCCCTGGCACCGACAGGTTCAGCATCCACAATCTATAATCAATTGTCCACAGCAGAGTGGCTGGCAGAAATTTGCCGGATGGTGCACTTGTCAGACCCTCTTTGGTGCTGAAAAAATCAGCAGAACATCCGATATCGCACAGGATGTTGATAAAGAAAAAGATGCATGTGGTGCTCTGCATCTGTATTGAAAACAATTTTTCAGTCTTCTTGACCGGATTACCCGGTCTGAAATTCCCGCAATGAGCCAAAAAAAATGGGCCACCGAGGCCCTGGAATCCTTTGACGCCGTCGTCGCCGCCATCCCGGGGTTCCGGGTGCGCGAGGGCCAACGCCAGATGGCGGCCCAGATCGCGCAGACCCTGGCGGCCGCCCAGCTCGGCAAGGTCGAGGAGGGGGCTCCGGAACCGAAAAAATCCATCGCCGTCGTCCAGGCGGGCACGGGGGTGGGCAAGTCGCTGGCCTATGCCGCCCCGGCCATCGCCATGGCCCTGGCGCGTGGCACGCGCGTGGTGATTTCCACGGCCACGGTGGCGCTGCAGGAGCAGCTGGTGAACAAGGACCTGCCGGCGCTGGCGCAGCAATTGCCAATGCCGTTCAAATTTGCGCTGGCCAAGGGGCGAGGCCGTTTTGTCTGCAAGCTCAAGCTGGAGCGCCTGACCAGCTCAGGCGAAAACAGCGAGGACGCGGACGATCTGTTCGCCGAAGAGGCGGCCGAGCAGCGCAAGGCGCGGCCCCGCGCCGAGACCGAGGCGCGCATGCAGTTCTATGCCTCGATGGCCGATGCCCTGGCCAGCGGCGAATGGAATGGCGACCGCGACAGCCTGCCCAATCCGCCCGAAGCCGAGGCCTGGGGCCCCGTGGCGGCCGAGGGCAGCTCCTGCACCGGCAAGCATTGCCCGGTGTTTTCCAGCTGCACCTACTACGAGCGCCGCAAGGACATGGTGGCAGCGCAAGTCATTGTCGCCAATCATGATTTGCTGCTGTCCAGTCTGGGCGCGCGCCTGCTGCCGGAGCTCAGCGACAGCCTGCTGATCCTGGACGAGGCCCACCACCTGCCGCAGACGGCGCTGTCGCAGTTCGCCTGCGACATGGACCTCAGCCGCCTGCAATGGATCGATAAGCTGGCCAGCCGCGCCCTGCGCGTGGGCCAGCTGATGGAGGTGGACGAGCTGGCCGACATCGCCGGCCACAGCAGCGGCCTGCGCGAGCACCTGAGCGAGCTGGCACGCCTGGTGATGGAGACCTATGGCGACACCCTCAAGGGCCAGCGCGATCGCTTCGGCCCGGCGCGTGTGCGCGTGCCACGCGGCGATCTGCCCCCGGCCCTGCTGGACCCCCTGGCCCAGGTCATGCACCACGCCAGCGGCTTTCTGGACGTGCTGCGGGCCATTGCCAAGGCCCTGAAGGCCGAGATCAAGGACAAGCCCGACGAGGCCCAGCGCCTGTCCCAGCTGTACGCCCAGGTCGGCACGCTGGCGCCGCGCCTGGAGGCCGTGCACGACACGGCCCAGCTGCTGAGCCAGCAGCCCGAGACGCGCGAGGACGGCTCCGAGAGCGTGCCCAACGCCAAATGGTTCACCGTGGAGGTGGAGGGCGATTACATCGTCGTCAAGGCCCATGCCAGCCCCATCCTGCCCGGTGCCACGCTGCGCCACCACCTGTGGAGCCAGGTGCGCGGCGCGGTGCTGACCAGCGCCACGCTGACCAGCTGCGGCAGCTTCGACTTCTTCCTGCGCGAGGCCGGCCTGCACGGCGATGCGGCCGTGCAGACGCTGGAGGTGGCCAGCCCCTTCGACTATGCGGCCCAGGGCACGCTGGTGGCGCACCAGACCCGGGCCGACCCGCGCGAAGCCGCCGCCTTCACGCAGGAGATGGTGGAGCGCTTGCTGCACGACCTGAGCCAGGTCCAGGCCGGGGCGCTGGTGCTGTTCACCTCGCGCGACCAGATGCGCCAGGCCGTCGATGCCCTGCCCACGGCCATGCGCAGCCAGGTGCTGGTGCAGACGGCCATGCCGCGCGCCATGCTGCTGGCCGACCACCGCCAGCGCGTGGAACAGGGCCTGCCCAGCATCATCTTCGGCATGCAGTCCTTCGGCGAAGGCCTGGATCTGCCGGGCGCGCTGTGCGAGTCGCTGTTCATCACCAAGCTGCCGTTTGCCCCACCGGACGACCCGGTGGGCGAATCGCGTGCCGAGTGGCTGCGCACCAGCGGGCGCAACCCGTTCAACGAACTGGTCGTGCCCGCCACCGCCATCCGACTGGCGCAGTGGGTGGGCCGCGCCATCCGCACCGAGGAGGACCAGGCCCACGTCTACTGCTACGACCGCCGCCTGGTGGCCACCAGCTACGGCCAGCAACTGCTGAACGGCCTGCCACCGTTCACGCTGGAAAAGCGCGCCGCGTAGGCGCGGCCGGCGCTGTGCCCACCGCCGTGGCGGTGACCCGCCACCGGCCTGAAGCCGCGGAGGCCGCCGATGCGGCGCCGTGGGCCCCCCGGCGGCACCACGCTGCCGCAGAAGCAACCATGGCCCGTGGCACGGCCGGCAACACGGCCCGGCATGCCGCAGGGGGTCCCGCACGGTGCTGCCTTGCAGCGCCAGCCTGCAATCCGGCCAGGGACTGCGGCCTGCCCAGATCGCTAAAAAAGGAGCTGTTTGCGCGCAATATGACTTGCATTCAAGACTAAATCGCTTGGAATTCAAGAAATCACCTACGCTGGCAGCTATTCATTTCATACCACTTGCACCGATCCAGAGAGGGATTGCCATGAGCGCCACCGAGTTTCCAGCCTGCCCCCAATGCGGCCAGCCCAACACCTACCCCGACGCGGACCTGTTCATCTGCCCCGACTGCGCCCATGAATGGTCGGCGCAGGCCACCACGGACGAAGACGACACCGGCCCGCGCGTCATCAAGGACGCCCACGGCACGCCCCTGGCCGATGGCGACAGCGTGATCCTGGTGAAGGACCTGAAGGTCAAGGGCTCGTCCACCGTGATCAAGAAGGGCAGCAAGATCAAGGGCATCCGGCTGGTCTACGACAACGGCGACCACGACGTGGACTGCAAGACCGAGCAGGGGCCTTTCATCCTCAAGTCGGAATTCCTGAAAAAGGCCTGAAGCAGGCCTTGAAAACCATAGCTGCCAGCGCTTGCTATATCAGCGCTAGCCGGCAAAAACATATCAAAACGCCAGGCCTGCGGCCCACCCGCTGCAGCCTGGCGTTGGCATTTTCAGGTGCAGAACATGGCAGATAACTGTATATTTATACAGTGAACCTGCAAAACAAACTCGCCATCCTGGCGGACGCCGCCAAATACGATGCTTCCTGTGCCTCCAGCGGCAGTGCCCGGCGCACGGCCCAGGCGGGCGGCATCGGCTCGACCGCCGGCATGGGCATCTGCCACAGCTGGACGCCCGACGGGCGCTGCGTGTCGCTGCTCAAGATCCTGCTGACCAACTTCTGCCTCTACGACTGCAAGTACTGCGTCAACCGCGTCAGCTCCAACATCCCGCGCGCCCGCTTCTCGGTGGCCGAGGTGGTGCAGCTCACGCTCGACTTCTACCGGCGCAACTGCATCGAGGGCCTGTTCCTGTCCAGCGGCATCATCCGCAGCCCCGACTACACCATGGAACAGCTGGTCGGCGTGGCCCGCAGCCTGCGCTTGGAGCATGGCTTTCACGGCTACATCCACCTCAAGACCATCCCCGACGCCGATCCGGCCCTGCTGGCCCAGGCCGGCCTGTACGCCGACCGCCTGAGCATCAACATCGAGCTGCCCACGGTGCAGGGCCTGGCGCAGCTGGCGCCCGAGAAAAGCAGCGCCAGCATCCACCAGGGCATGGGCCAGCTGCACCAGCACATCCGCAGCGCCCAGGCCGAGCGCCAGTCCGCGGCCCGCAGCGCCATCGTCTCGCGCCCCCAGGCACGCCGCACGCGGCCGGCCCGGCCCCCGGTCTTTGCGCCCGGCGGGCACAGCACGCAGATGATCGTCGGCGCCGACGCGGCGGACGATGGCGACATCATCCTCACCAGCGCCCGCCTCTACAGCGGCTACGGGCTGCGCCGCGTCTACTACTCGGCGTTCAGCCCCATCCCCGACGCCAGCGCCGAGCTGCCGCTGATCGCCCCGCCGCTGGTGCGCGAACACCGGCTGTACCAGGCCGACTGGCTGGTGCGCTTCTACGGCTTCGAGGCCGGCGAGCTGGTGCCCGCAGGCGCCCCCGGCCAGCGCATGCTGTCGCTGGAGCACGACCCCAAGCTGGCCTGGGCCCTGGCCCACCGCGAGCGCTTTCCCGTCAACCTCAACACCGCCGCGCGCGAGCTGCTGCTGCGCGTGCCCGGCCTGGGCGTGCCATCGGTCGACAAACTGCTGGCCGCCCGGCGCGGGCGCCAGCTGCGCCGGGCCGACCTGGAACGCCTGCGCGTGCCCTGCGCCCGGATCCTGCCGTTCGTGGAGTGCCTGGACTGGCACCCCGGCCGCAGCCTGGACGATCCCCGGCTGGCCCGCCGCCTGGTCCAGCCCGTGGCCCCGCAGCCGCAGCAAGCCCGCCTGTTCTGAGCCATGGACCGCCAGCACCTCATCCTGCCCGGCGACGGCACCGATTTTGCGCACTGGCGCCGCCTGGCCAGGTGGCTGTGGGCGCAGCAGGTGCCACCGCAGTTGGTGGAATGGCAGACCGAAGCGGCCCACGGCCAGCACCCCGACCTGTTCACCCCCACGCCGCAGGTCACCCCCTGCGAGGATCTGCCGCCGGCGCAACAGCGCCCGCTGACCGTGCCGCGCTGGTGGCCGGAGCTGGCCGAGCACGCGCTGCTGCACAGCAGCCCCGAGCGCTTTGCCCTGCTGTACCGCCTGCTGTGGCGCATGCAGCACACGCCCGGCGTGCGCCACGATCCCCTGGATGCCGACCGCGTGCACCTGCAGTACCTGTGCAAGGCCGTGCGCCGGGAGGTGCACCAGATGCATGCCTTCGTGCGCTTTCGCCCCGTGGCCCTGGCCGATGCCCTGCACGACGGCTGTGGCCCGCTGCACGTGGCCTGGTTCGAGCCCCAGCACCACATCGTGCATGCCGTGGCCCCCTTCTTTGTCGGCCGCTTCAGCAACATGCGCTGGGCCATCCTGACGCCCCTGGCCTGCCTGCGCTGGTGGCCCCAGGCCCCCAGCGTGGCGGCGCTGGCCGACCACGGCATTGCCCCGCAGCAGGCCTTGCAACCCCTGGCAGGGCGGCCGGGTGTGCTCAGCTGGGGGCCCGGTGCGAGTGCCGATGCCGCACCACCCGCCGATGCCGGCGAAGCCCTGTGGCTGACCTATTACGCCCACATCTTCAATCCTGCGCGCCTGAAAGTGGCCACCATGTGCCGGGAGATGCCCCGCCACTACTGGGCCCACCTGCCCGAGGCACAGCTCATCACCCCACTGGTCCAGGCGGCCCAGGCCCGCAGCGCGGCCATGCTGGCCAGTGCCCCGTCCATGCCCCAGCGCAAGCTGCCACGCCACGCCTGAGGGCCTGTGGAGGCCGCTGACCGCCTCGCCCACCAGGGCAGCTTGCGGGTGGGCACCAGCCACTGTGCCCCGGCTGCAGGACCCGGTTGCACACCCCGCTGGGCAGGCCCCACCACCAGCATTGAATTTTTTTGAATGCCCTTGGCGCGGCGCGGTGGCGTGATCGCCCCAGTTATACAGAGGCTGGGATAACTTCCTGTGGACAGAAACCCCTCCCAGGATAAGTCCCTGCCCAACGCGGCAACCGACTGAAAAACCGTTTTCAGGATCCAGCGCGCGGAAACGTAGTCCTGCATACCGGGCATGGCGGTCTTTACTTGTTCTACCAAGCGCTTACGTGCTCAGCATGATCGGGATCCTGCCCCTGCCGTGCTTGCCCCTGACTTGTTCTTTGTTTTTTTTAATAAGGATAGTAGGTAGTAGTAAGCATCCCCAGGGATTGTGGACAACTGCACTTTTCATCCGGATATCAAGCACTTGTGTCCCTGCCAATCATGTGGGGCAGGCCCTGTTCCTGCTGTCCTGCATTCAGGGATAACTTCCCGATGGCGTGTTTTTTTGTGGATATCTCGTTTTTTCAACACGATTTATCCACATGGCCTGCTTGTCTCTTATGTAACTTTGTTTTTTGTTATTTTTTCTTGTCAATACGTCATTCATTGCTATTTTTTTTGATGTGAATAACTGAAATGGACAGTGTTTTACGCAGAACCGTCCCCACTGTGAACAGCACATCCGCCGGCGCCAGGCCGAATGCCGGAAAAAAAACGGAACACTGAAAAAAATGCAACGACGGAAAAGGCGCGAATTTTTTCGCGCGGTAGTTATCTCTATGTCTTCTATTTTTAATTGGTAGTAATAGTAGGGATGGGTAGTGGGTGTGGATAAGGTGAAATACTTTTTTCAGATCAAGGACTTGTCCCTGCCTAAACCATGTGTCTGAACCCAGGGACGGTGACGACCGGATTTGGGTACAAGTTGCAGCGGCTGGAAACGCTTGTGGATAAACAGCAGGTTGCTATTTTTTTCTACCCATGTTTATCCACAGGCCCTGGCCAGGGTGGCGAGCGGGTGGTGGCGTCAGGTAATCGCGTTACAAAAATGAGAGCACGCCGGGCGTGTAATCCAATTACAGGGAAAACCCGGAGTTACCAAAACCCCTGCGTGGATGCAGCAAGTGCTTGTTTTGATGGGGTTTTGTCGGGTTACCGGAATCCGCGGTCGACCGTGCGGGCAGGCGGCCCGGGGTGTGGTGTGCCGGTGGGGAGGGCGTGACCTCCGGAGGTCGCGGCGGTGGTGACCAGCGGCGTGCTGCAGGCCATGCACACCCTGGACATGGCCCGCGTGCGGTGTGCGCAACTGAAAAAACTTTTGCAGTCCGAGGCGCAACCGGCGAAAAAAAAGCAGGTCCTGGGACCTGCTGGGTGGGAGTGGAGGGGGTTTATGCGCCACGGCCCATGGGTTGGCCAGCGGGGCCGTGGGGGTGGCCGGGCTGGTGGCCCATGCGCTCGCCCTGGCCGCCACGGTGGAACTTGCCGGGGCGGTGGGCCGTCAGTTCGTCGAAGGCCTTTTGCTGGCTGGGATTCAGGCTGTTGTAGAAGCTGCGGGTGGCCTGGTCACGCTGTTCGGCGTGGGCCGTGTGTTCCTTGCGCATCTTCTGGGCCAGGTCCAGGCGCTCGGGTGTGGTCAGCTTGCGCAGGTCGGGGCGCTCACCCGCAGCGGGGCGGGGCTGTGGCGTGGTGGCCTGCACATACTTGTCCCAGGCGGCTTGCTGGTTGGGCTGCAGTTGCAAAAGGGTTTTCATGCGCTCGGTGCGTTCGGCGTGCCGCTTGGCAAAGTCGGGCGCCTGGTGGCGCGCTGCCGGTGCGGTGGCGGCAGGGCCGGCCGTGGGGGCGGCGGG
>NZ_VSWF01000054.1:0-13690 GCF_009668305.1 Comamonas sp. CAH-2 | reverse complement strand
GGGCGAGGCCGGGGGGCGGGACTCAGTCCAGCGTCAGCTTCTGCTTGTCCACCACGTCCTTGTAGGCGGTGTACTCGGCCTTGATTTCCTGGGCGAACTTCTCGGGCGTGTCGGCCACGATCAGCGAGCCGGTGTCCTCGATGCGCTTGCGGATGGCGGGGTCCTGCAGCACCTTGTGCACGGCCTTGTTCACCTTGTCCACGATTTCCTTGGGTGTGCCCTTGGGGCCGACCACGCCGTAGTAGGCCATGCGGTTCACGCCGGGCGCGCCGACTTCGGCCAGCGTGGGCACGTCGGGCAGCACGGCCAGGCGCTTGGGCGCAGCAACCACCAGGGCGGTCAGGCGCTTTTCCTTGACGAAGGGCAGGGCCGAGGGGAAGTTGTCAAAAATCAGCGGGATCTGGCCGGCAACGGCATCGTTCAGCGCCGGGCCGGAGCCGCGGTAGGGCACGTGCTGCATCTGCGTGCCGGTGGCCAGCATGAACATTTCCATCATCAGGTGGCCGATGGAGCCAGTGCCGGGCGAGCCGAAGGAGTGCTTGCCGGGGTTCTTCTTGACTTCTTCAAGGAAGGACTTGTAGTCCTGGCCGACGAACTTGGGGTTGGCTGCAATGATGTTGGGCGTGGCGGCGATGTTCACGATGGGCGTGAAATCGGTGAACACGTTGTAGGGGATCTTGGGGTTGATCGCGGGGTTGGTGGCCGTGGTGGACACGGTGGCCAGGCCCAGGTGGTAGCCATCGGGGGTGGCGCGTGCGGTTTCGGCCGCACCGATGGCGCCGCCGCCACCGCCCTTGTTTTCGACGATCACGGGCTGGCCCAGTTCGCGGCCCAGGGGGTCGGCGACCACGCGGGCGATCAGGTCTGTGGTGCCGCCGGCTGCAAAGGGCACCAGCAGCTTGATGGGCTTGTTGGGGTAGCTGGATTGGGCGTGTGCGGCACCGATGGTGGCCAGGGCCGCCAGTGCCAGGAGGGAACGACGCATCATGTGCAGTCTCCTTGTCGTTGTTGGAAGAACAGCGAATCCTAGGCAGGACGGTGCGTGGTGGGTAGGACTTGCGCCTAGTTGAAAACCCTGGTTTGAGGGTAAATGCTAGGTCTGTCGGTGCTTGTAAACAGGTATGCGAATCCCTGACGTTGGCAAGTCATTCCCAAGGGGGTGAATGGGCAGACCGGCGGTGGCGCAGCGCGTGCCGCGCTACCGGCCGGATCAGATGGCGCGGGCGGCGTGCAGGGCGCGGATGCGTTCCTCGCTCAGCCCCAACTCGTGCAGCACCTCCTGCGTGTGCTGGCCCAGGCTGGGCGGCGCACGGCGGTAGCTGACGGGGGTGGCCGACAGGCGCATGGGGTTGGCCACGGTGGCCACCTGGGCGATGCCGTCGCCGGCCTGGCGTGGCAGCGTGCGGGCGATGCCGCGGTGGCGCACCTGGGGGTCGTTAAAGGCCTGGGCCACGGTGTTGATCGGGCCGCAGGGCACGGCCTTGTCTTCCAGCAGCGCAATCCATTCGGCCGTGGTGCGCGTGCGCATCACCGGCAGCAGGCGCTCCAGCAGCTCCGCGCGGTGCTGCACGCGCGCGGTGTTGGTGGCAAAGCGCGCGTCCTGGGCCCAGTCGGGGTGGCCGCAGGCCTCGCAAAAGCGGGCGAACTGGCCATCGTTGCCGATCGCCAGCAGCACGTTGCCGTCGCGGCTGGGGAAGTCCTGGTACGGCGCTAGGCTGGGGTGGATGTTGCCGGCACGGCCCGGGGCCTGGCCGGTGGCCAGAAAGCCGGCGGCCTGGTTGGCCAGCACGGCCATGCCCACGTCCAGCAGCGCCATGTCGATGTACTGGCCCTGGCCTGTGCCGTGGCGCGCGTTGTCGCGGGCATTCAGCGCGGCCAGGATGGCGTTGCTGGCATACAGGCCGGTGAACACGTCGATCACGGCCACACCGACCTTCAGCGGGCCGCCGCCGGGCTCGCCATCGGCATGGCCGGTGATGCTCATCAGGCCGCACATGGCCTGCACCATCAGGTCGTAGCCCGCGCGCTCGGCATAGGGGCCGTCCTGGCCGAAGCCGGTGATGGAGCAGTAGATCAGCCGGGGATTCAGGGCCTTGAGGCTGTCGTAGTCCAGCCCGTACTGCTGCAGGCCACCGACCTTGAAGTTCTCGACCACCACGTCGGCCTCGGCCGCCATCTGGCGCAGCAGGGCCTGGCCCTCGGGGTGGGCCATGTCGACGGTGATGCTGCGTTTGTTGCGGTTGCAGGCGGTGAAGTAGCTGGCCTCGCGCGTGGCCTGGCCCGCGTCGTCCTTCAGGAACGGCGGGCCCCAGTGGCGCGTGTCATCGCCCGCAACGGGGCGCTCGACCTTGATCACGTCTGCGCCCAGGTCGGCCAGCATCTGCGTGGCCCAGGGGCCGGCCAGCACGCGGGACAGGTCCAGCACTTTGATGCCCGACAGCGCGCCGGGCGTGGCAGTGGTTGGCATGAGGGGGCTCCTGCAATCCAAAGCGGTTGGAATAAAAAAAGGAGCTGTCAGCGCTTGTCATTGAAGCACTTCACATGCTTTCGCATGGGAGGTGAAGCAATAGCAAGCGGCAGAAGCTCCTGTAAAAAGAGCGATGGTATCGCCCTGAGAGACAAAAACCGAGGCTGCCGCCGCGCACCGCCATGTCGGTGGTGTGCGCGGCGTGGAATGCAAGACTCAGTTGGCGAAGGCGGCGATGCCGGTCTGGGCGCGGCCCAGGATCAGCGCGTGCACATCGTGCGTGCCTTCGTAGGTGTTGACCACTTCCAGGTTCACCAGGTGGCGGGCCACGCCGAACTCGTCGGAGATGCCGTTGCCGCCCATCATGTCGCGCGCCAGGCGGGCCACGTCCAGGGCCTTGCCGCAGTTGTTGCGCTTGATCAGCGAGGTGATCTCGACCACGTTCTGGTGCTCGTCCTTCATGCGGCCCACGCGCAGGGCAGCTTGCAGGCCCAGGGTGATTTCGGTCTGCATGTCGGCCAGCTTCTTCTGGATCAGCTGGTTGGCGGCCAGGGGGCGGCCAAACTGCTTGCGGTCCAGCGTGTACTGGCGCGCGGTGTGCCAGCAGAACTCGGCCGCACCCATGGCGCCCCAGGCGATGCCAAAGCGCGCGCTGTTCAGGCAGGTGAACGGGCCCTTGAGGCCGCGCACTTCGGGGAAGGCGTTTTCTTCGGGCACGAACACGTCGTCCATCACGATCTCACCGGTGATGGAGGCGCGCAGGCCCACCTTGCCGTGGATGGCGGGGGCGGACAGGCCCTTCATGCCCTTGTTCAGGATGAAGCCGCGGATCTGGCCCACGTTGCCGGCTTCGGACACTTCCTTGGCCCAGACCACGAACACGTCGGCCACGGGGCTGTTGGTGATCCACATCTTGGAGCCCTTGAGCTTGTAGCCGCCATCGACCTTATAGGCGCGGGTGGCCATGGAGCCGGGGTCGGAGCCGTGGTCGGGTTCGGTCAGGCCGAAGCAGCCGATGAATTCACCGGATGCCAGCTTGGGCAGGTACTTCTGTTTCTGGGCTTCGGTGCCGAATTCGTTGATCGGCACCATCACCAGCGACGACTGCACCGACGCCATGGAGCGGTAGCCCGAGTCCACGCGCTCGATCTCGCGGGCCACCAGGCCGTAGCTCACATAGTTCAGGCCGGCGCCGCCGTATTCGGTCGGGATGGTGGGGCCCAGCAGGCCCAGCTCGCCCATCTCGCGGAAGATGGACACGTCGGTCTTCTCGTGGCGGAACATGTCCTGCACGCGCGGCATCAGCTTGCCCTGGCAGTACTCGTAAGCCGCGTCGCGGATCATGCGCTCGTCGTCGGTCAGTTGCTGGTCGAGCTGGAAGGGGTCGTTCCACTGGAAGTTGCCGGACATGGGGTGTCTCCTTGAATGCCTTGTTGGGAAGCCAGGTCCACATGGTGTTTGTGCATGTATGACCTGCGATGAACGGCATCGTAAAAGCCTCCCCTCAGTGTCGCAAACGATTTGTTTGCATCCAGGTATGAGTGTTTCGCATTTCTTGCTTGGCAATCCGGGGCGTTTGCGGCAGCATGGCGCCGTCTCTGGCTTGTTTTGACCGACCATGCGCCGTCCCATCCCGTCCACCCAGGCCCTGGCCTGCTTTGAAGCCTCCGCCCGCCACGAAAGCTACACCCGCGCCGCGCAGGAGCTGGCGCTGACCCAGAGCGCCGTCTCGCGCCAGGTGATTGCGCTGGAGGAATTCGTCGGCGTGGCGCTGTTCCGCCGTACGCGCCACGGCGTCAGCCTGACCCCGGCGGGCGCGCTGTATGCCAAGAAGGTGCGCGGCTGGCTGCAGGGGCTGGAGCGCGACACGCTGGACCTGATGAGCCACCAGGGCCAGGGCGGCACGGTCAACCTGGCGGCCGTGCCCACCTTTGCCACGCGCTGGCTGATGCCGCGCCTGCCGCTGCTGGCGCGCCAGCACCCCGACATCACGGTGCACATCGAGGTGCAGACCCGGCCCTTCCTGTTTGCCGACACCGTGCACGATGCGGCCCTGTACGCGGGCACGCCCGAGCAGGTTGGCAACTGGCCCGGCGTGCAGGTGCTCAAGCTGATGGACGAGGACGTGGTGCCCGTGTGCAGCCCCACGGTGCTGGGCAAGGCCGCCGCGCGCGACCTGGGCCGGGCCTGGCAACCCGTGGCGCCCGAGGTGCTGGCGCGCCTGCCGCTGCTGCAGCAGAGCACGCGCCCCTATGGCTGGCAGCAGTGGTTCCAGTCCGTCGGTGTGGACGCGCCGCATGCCCTGGACGGCCCGCGCTACGAGCTGTTTTCCATGCTGGCCGTGGCCGCCAGCCATGGCCTGGGCGTGGCGCTGATTCCGCCCATGCTGGTCGAGGCCGAACTGGCGCGCGGCGAGCTGGTGGTGGCCTGCGCCCAGCCGCTGCGCGGCGAACGCAGCTACTACCTGGTCACGCCCAATGGCACGCCCGCGCCTGCGCTGGGCCTGTTCTCGGCCTGGCTGAGCGAGATGGCGGCGCAGCAGACCTGACGGGCATCGGGTGCGTGACGGTGTGGAGGTGGGGCGTCAAGCAGGTATTCAGCGTGCGACTGCCACCTGGTTGCGGCCATGGTCCTTGGCGTGGTACAGCGCCTGGTCCGTGCGCCGCAGCAGCTCTGCGCTGTCCTCTGGCGCTTGCCAGGCGGCGACCCCCAGGGACATGGTGACCTGGCCCACGGTGGCGTCGTCTTGGGCGGCCAGGGTGGTGCGCATGTGTTCGGCCAGACTGTGCGCCGCATCCAGTGGGCAACCCGGCAGCACGATCAAGAATTCTTCCCCGCCCCAGCGCACCACGGCATCACCGCTGCGCACGGCCGAGCTGAGCAGCTGTGCGCAGCGCTGCAGCACCTGGTCGCCGGCTTCATGGCCCCAGCGGTCATTGATCTGCTTGAACTCATCGATGTCTGCCAGGATGAGGGCATAGCCCACGCCGTCGGTCTGCGCCGCTTGCTGGCAGCGTTGCAACTGCTTTTCACCCGCGTAGCGATTGAGCAGGCCGGTCAACGCGTCGTGGTGGGCCTGCTGGCGCAGCTCCTGCGTTCGGGTCACCAGTTCCGTCACATCCTTGCTCACGCAGACGTAGTGCTGGACCGTGCCCGTGTCGTCTTTGAGCGGTGTGATGGTCTGCGCCGCGTGGTACAGGTGGCCGCGCTTGTGGCGGTTGGTGAAGGTGGCCTGGTAGCTGTCGCCGCGCGCCAACGCTTCGCGCAGCTGGGTGTAGAACGCGGGGGGATGCTGGCCCGACTGCAGAAATTGCGGGGTGCAGCCCAGCACTTCCGCGCTGGCATAGCCGGTCAGGTGCTCAAAAGCCTGGTTGACGAACAGGATGTGCGCCTGGTGGTCCGCGATCAGCACGGCGTCCCGGGTGGCATGCAGGGCCCGCGCCAGCAGGGCCTGGCGTTGCTGGGCCTCCACCCGTGCCGTGATGTCTTGCTGCACCGACACAAAGGCCTGGATCTGCCCTTGTGCATCGCGCACGGGTGAGATGTTCCACTCCACCAGATAGGCGCTGCCATCCTTGCGGTAGTTGAAGGTGGAGCCCAGGAAAAACGTGCCCTGGTGTAGGCTGTCGCGCAATCGCTGCAGCACCCGCTGATCGGTCAGCGGGCCTTGCAGCAGGCGCGGAGAGCGGCCCTGCAATTCCGCGGCGCTGTAGCCCGTGAGCTGGCAGAACGCCGGGTTGCAATAGGTGATGTGTGGGCCATCTCCCTGCAGATCGGCCGTGGTGATGACCACGGCGTTGAACGCCTGCTCCACGGCGGCCTGCAGCAGGTCCGTGGCGTGGAGGGGCGGAGGAGCAGTCAGTAAAGAGGTCACAGCGTGGGTGGCTCAGGGTCGGGGGTGGGCACAAGGGGCCAGCATACCAAGACGGGTCATTGGCCGCATTCCTTGGACCAGGCGCTGGCAATGCCAAAATTGCGCGCTGCCTCCCTGCCCGGAATCACCATGCCCCCTGCCGCCCTTGTCTGGATGCGCCGCGATCTGCGCTGCGACGACCATGCTGCGCTGTACCACGCGCTGCGCCGCTACCAGCGTGTGTACTGTGCTTTTGTTTTTGATACGGACATCCTCGATGCCCTGCCCACGCGCAGCGATCGGCGCGTGGCGTTCATCCATGCCAGCGTCCAGTCCCTGGACCAGGAACTGCGCGCCCTGGCGGCGCGCAGCGGGGCCCCGGGCGGCGGGCTGATCGTGCGCCATGGCCCGGCGCCGGCCTGCATCGTGCAGCTGGCGCGCAGCCTGGGCGTGCAGGAGGTGTTGACCAACCGCGATTACGAGCCCGAGGCCATCGCCCGCGACCAGCGCGTGGCCGAGGCGTTGCGCGCCGCCGGCATCGCCTTCAGCGACTACAAGGACCAGGTGCTGCTGGAGCAGCGCGAGGTGCTGACCCAGCAGGGCCAGCCCTACAGCGTGTTCACGCCGTACAAGCGCGCCTGGCTGCAGAAGCTCGATGCGTTCCAGCTGACGCCGTACCCTGTGGCGCGCTACGCTGGCCACCTGGCCGCGCCCCCCGACGGTGAGCGCCTGCCCACGCTGGCCGATCTGGGGTTCGAAGCCACCAACCTGGCGCAGCTGCCCCTGCCCACGGGCGCACAGGGCGCGCAGCAGCTGCTGCAGGACTTTGTGCCGCGCATGGCGGCCTACCACGAGGCGCGGGACTTCCCGGGCCGCAAGGGCGTGTCCTACCTGTCGGTGCACCTGCGCTTTGGGACCGTGTCCATTCGCCAGCTGGCCGCTCTGGCCGTGCAGCAGGCGGCGCAGGGCAGCGAGGGCGCGCAGACCTGGCTGTCCGAGCTGGCCTGGCGCGACTTCTACTTCATGATCCTGTGGCACCACCCCCAGGTGGTCACGCAGTCCTTCCGCCCCGAGTACGACCGCGTGCAGTGGGACGAGGCCCCGGAACTGTGGCTGGCCTGGTGCGAGGCCCGCACCGGCTACCCCCTGGTCGATGCGGCCCTGCGCCAGTTGCTGCAGACCGGCTACATGCACAACCGCCTGCGCATGGTGGTGGCCAGCTTTCTGACCAAGGACCTGGGCATTGACTGGCGCCGGGGCGAGCGCTTTTTTGCCCAGCACCTGAACGACTACGACCTGGCCGCCAACAACGGCGGCTGGCAGTGGGCCGCGTCCACGGGCTGTGATGCCCAGCCCTGGTTCCGCATCTTCAACCCGGTGACGCAGTCGCAGAAGTTCGACCCGGACGGCAAGTTCATTCGCCGCTACCTGCCGGAGCTGGACCGGGTGCCGGACCGGCACCTGCACTTTCCGGCGGCCATGAAGCCGCTGGAGCTGCAGGCCTGCGGTCTGCGCCTGGGGCAGGACTATCCGTGGCCTGTGGTGGACCACGCCAGCGCGCGCGAGCGCACGCTGAAGCGCTTTCATTTCCTGGCCCGCAAGGAAGACTGAGGCCGTCCACGCGTTGGGGGCAAGCCCTCGGTGGCGGGCCCAGCCCGCAGCGCAGGGCCGCTGCCCGGTTGCAGCCGGGTTGAGGGCCCGCCCAGGGTGAGGCGGCGTGCAATCCGTGGTTGAGGTCTGCTGAAAATTTAGGCGCCCCGCAAAAACCTCCATCAGAACAAGCCGCTAAGTGCCTTATCCAGGTAAGGGGGTGTACTTATCCACAAGCTTATCGGTGGCGATTGGGGAGAACTGGCGCGCGGCGCTCAGCGGTGCCGGCCGGCCTCGACCAGGTGGTCGATCAGCGCCCGCACCTTGAGCGGCACATGGCGCGAGGGCATGTACAGCGCATAGGCGGTGCGCGGCGCGTAGTTGCCGGTCAGGCGCCAGTCGGGCAGCACCGGCACCAGTGCGCCGCTGTCCAGCGCGGCCTGGGCCGCAAAGTCGGCTACCAGACCGATTCCCTGGTGCTGCAGCGCCAGGTGGATGATGCCGGTGCTGCTGTCGATGGACAGCGGTGCGTGCACGGTCACCTCGGCCACGGCCGGGGGCTGGACCGGGTCGGCCTGGTGCACCCATTGCAGGCGGTGCTGAAAATCCCCATAGCCCAGCGTGATGCAGGCCACGCCATGCGCGCGGTCCAGGTCCTGCGGGTGCTGTGGCCGCATGGCCAGCCCCTGCAGGTAGGCGGGCGAGGCCACGGCGATGTACCGCACCTGGCGCAGGGCGCGCGCCACCATGTGCTGGGGCAGTTGCTCGGGCCGCGTCAGGCGGATGGCCAGGTCCAGCCCCTGCTGGGCCAGGTCCTGGATCTGGTCGCTCAGGCTCACGGCCACTTCCAGCTCGGGCCACTGGCGGCGCAGTGCGGGCAACTGGGCGCTGAGCCAGATCTCGCCAAACACCGTGGGTGCCGTCAGCCGCACCGTGCCGCGCGGTACGCCGCGGTAGTGGCCGGCAATCGCATGGATGTCGCTGGCGGCATGCGCCAGCTGGCTGCAGGCGGCATAGACCTCGGCCCCCAGCTCGGTCAGCGACAGCGAGCGGGTGGTGCGGTGCAGCAGCTGCACGCCCCAGTGGGCCTCCAGCCGGCCCACGCTGCGGCTGACGGCCGAGGTGGTCAGCTCCAGCTGGCGCGCGGCCGCGGCAAAGCTGCGCAACTCCACCACCTTGGCAAAGACCAGCATTTCGGGGACCAGACCGGGTTCGGTGCGCATGGGCATGGGACGGTGATTGTTGATTCAAGAACAATAGTAAGTGGAATCAAAGCGTATTGATGCGTGGATGCGCTTGGTGGACGATGCAGGCATGACCTACCCGACGACCTCCTCCCTGCGGCCCGCCCCCCCGGCGGCGCGGCCTTCCTCTTTGGCCACCTGCGGTGCACCCGGGGGCACCTGGCGCATGGTGCTGGCCATGGCCTTGTCCGGCACCATCGGCCTGCTGGTGGTGGAAAGCGGTCTGCCCGTGCTGTGGGTGGTGTGGCTGCGCTGCCTGCTGGGCGGGCTGGGCCTGGCCGCATGGCTGCTGTGGTCCGGCACCTGGACCCGGCCGAGCCGGCGCGAAGCCCTGTGGCTGCTGCTGGGGGCGGCCGCGTTGATCGCCAACTGGCTGTGCCTGTTCCGGGCCTATGCCTACAGCGGCATTGCGATTGCCACCGTGGTCTACCACGTCCAGCCGTTTGTGCTGTTGCTGCTGGCTGCCGTGTTGCAGGGCGCCCCCCTGCCGCTGGCGCGCCTGCCGTGGCTGGTGCTGGCCCTGGTGGGCGTGGGCCTGAGCAGCGGCCTGCTGGAGCAGGCCGCCACAGGCTCCGCCCAGGGCGCGTGGCAGGGCATGGTGCTGGCGCTGCTGGCGGCCAGCCTGTATGCCGTGGCCACGCTGACCACCCAGCAGTTGTCGCGCATCGCCCCGGCGCAGATCGCCATGCTGCAGATGCTGGCCGGCGCCCTGGCCCTGCTGCCCGGGGTGTGGGCGCTGCGTGGGCAGGCCGTCTTCAGCCCCCAGGCCTGGGGCGCGGTGGCGGTGCTGGGCCTGGTGCACACGGCCTGGATGTACACGCTGATGTACACGGCGTTCCAGCGCTTGCCGGCCCAGGCGATTGCCGGCCTGTCCTTCATCTACCCCGTGGTGGCCTTGCTGGTGGACGTGCTGTGGTTTGGTGCCCGCCCGCAGCTGTCGCAATGGCTGGGCATGGCGCTGATCCTGGGCGCGCTGTGGGCCTACCGGCGCAGTGCACGCCCTGCGTGAGGCGGTGGCGCCCGGGGCTGCGCGCGGGCAGGTCCTGCCAAGGGCCTCGCTGTGCGCCCAGCGCCATCGCACTGATGGCGAAAAGCGGCACCAGCGCTTGTCCAGCAAGCGCGGGAAGCTATGTTTTTCTGCGGCTCAGGGCAGGCGTTGGAACACAGCCACGCACAGCGGCATCAGCAAGGCCGTCAGCACGCCGTTGAGGCCCATGGCCAGCGCGGCGAAGGCGCCGGCCGTGGGGTTGACCTGCAGGCCCCGGGCCGTGCCGATGGCGTGGGCCGTCAGCCCCAGGGCAAAGCCGTTGACGGCCGGGTCCTGGGTGCGCAGCAGCCGGCCCAGCCACGGGGCCAGCATGGTGCCGCTGATGCCGGTGACGGCCACGGCCACGGCCGCCAGCGATGGCAGGCCGCCAAAGCGCTCGGCCATGGGCAGGGCGATCGGGATGGTGGCGGACTTGGGCGCCAGCGAGACCACGGTCTCCCACGATCCGCCCAGGGCCCAGGCAATGCCCATCGCCGAGACCAGGGCCACCACGCAGCCTACGACCAGGGCCACGGTGATCGGCAGCCACAGGGCGCGGATGCGCTGGCGCTGCGCATACAGCGGCACGGCCAGGGCCACGGTGGCCGGCCCGACCAGCAGGCTGAGCCACTGCACGCCTTCGCGGTAGGTGGCGTAGGGCGTGCCCGTCAGCAGCAGCAGGCTGACGATGACCACCACGGCCGTGAACACCGGGATCAGCAAGGGGTGGCAGCCGCTGCGCTTGTACAGCGCCAGGGCCGCTAGGTACACCCCCATGGTCAGCACCAGCCAGGGCAGGGCGCTGCCTTGCAGGCCCTGCACGATGTCGTTCCAGGCGTTCATGTCGAAGCCCCGGGTGTCGTGGCGGTGGACGGGCTGCGCGCCAGCATCCAGCGGAAGGTCAGGGCCGTGACCACGTAGGTGATGGCGGCCCCCGCCACGCCGGCCACGACGAAGGGCTGCCATTCGCGTGCGATGCGGTCAAAGTGCAGCATCACGCCAGCGATGGTGGGGATGAACAGCAGCATCATGTTCTGCAGCAGGGTCAGGGCCGTCTGCTCCAGCGCCACGGGCAGCCGGCCCAGCCACAGCAGGGCGGTCAGCAGCAGCAGCGTGCCGACCAGGGCGCCGGGCAGGGGCAGGGCAAGGGCGTGGACCAGGGCTTCGCCGGCCAGTTGAAAGGCAAACAGTGCAGCAAGTGCGTACAGCATGGTGTCGGGGGAGTGAAAGGCGGTGCGGCCGGTGCTGCGGGACAGCACCACCGAGTGCCCGGGGATGGAACCAGCCGCCAGTCTAGGCCGCTTGCGCCGATCGTGTGGGACCGCAGCTTGGGCCACAGCGCGCCTGCCTGCTTTCTGGGCAGCCTAAGTCCAGGGCCGTAAAAACAAGTACTTGCGGCGGATGTTGGGGGCGCAGGTGCCAGTTGTCCACAGGCTTGTCCAACGCTTTCGTGGACAAGGGTTCGGGTTTTTACTTAGTACATCGTGGGGTCGATCCCCGGTGGCAGGGGGCTGTCCGTGTCGCGCGCGCTGCTTCGCAAGCCGGCCGCGCGCCCAGCCACCATGTGCCAGCGTGCGGGGGGCGCACCCTTCTGCCCTTGGGTGGGAGTGCCACCCTGTCACCAGTGCCCGCCAACGTCACGGGCAGCACTGGGCATGGTGCCATGCACTGGATCAGGCAACGTCTGCAGCTATCATATTTATAACAACAAGCATCCGACCACCTAGGCCCATGAGTACCAAGAACTGGCTGATCTTCAAAGAAATTGCGGGCAATCCGGCCGTGCAGGCCTTGTTTGACAGCGCGGTCGATGACATTACCAGCGGCACGCCACCCCCGTTGAACCAGGACTATCCCGTCGGCTTCATGGTGGCGGGGCAGAAGCTGCTGGGCACTGCGGTGCTGGAATACCGGCTGCACCAAGCGCCGGTGGCCGACTTGGCGTACCCAGACCTGCGGGATTTTGTCGCGCGCCTGCGGGCCCTGCTGGGGTGGAACGAGATTGGCCACACCCTGCACCGCTGGGTGCATGCGTGGCTGCGCGACCCCTACTTTGTCAACCAGGGCCACAACTGGTCGGCGCACTGGGTGCGCAAGAGCGACGCCCCCGCCGCCGATCTGCCGGACAGCGTCTACCGCTTTGCCTGTGACATCGCGCTGGGCGACCTCAAGTACGGGCCCAGCTATGCGCGTGTCAGTGCCGAGGAGATTTTTGACTGGGTGACGCAGCTGGGCAGTGACCTGCCGGCGCAGCTGCTGAAACAGGGTACGGGCGAGCTGCCCCCGGCCCTGGCCCGGTGGAAGGGGGACTGGGCCAGCGCCACGGCCAACGATGCGCTGGCCGTGGTCCGCATCACCCAGCGCGCAGCGAGCGAAGCCGCGTACGGGCAGGTGCTGGACTATCTGGTCCAGCTGCTTTCCACCACCGACTTTCCGCGCTCCTACGCGATCGAGTACCGCGGCCCCACGAAGGTCTATCTGCCCATTCCGGGCCTGCCCAGGAAAGGCGTGCACCAGCTGTTTGCGGCGGCCGCCGCCTACCCGGGGCTGCATGGGCAGATCGCGGCATATGCACATGCCGCCATGCGCGAGCACCACTGGTACCAGAACCTGGAGGACGCGCACTGCGCCCTGCCCGGCAGCTTTGCGGTGTTCGCGCTGGCCTGGGCCGACACGCGGTTTGCGCCGCTGGTCTTGCAGTACCTGCACACCGTGGACGGTGAGCACCAATCGCTGCAGGGCCGGTTTGTCGAGGCCTACGTCGACGCCCACGGCCTGGATGCCACCAGCCTGGCCTATCTGATGGCCTGTGCCGGCAACATCCAGCACCTGCGTCACCGCAAGACGTATCCGGCGCGGATGGACAACGCCGCCAGCCTGCAGGCCTTGCTGGTGCTCCGCCAGCAGCACGGTGGCGATGCCCCCTCGCCGGTGGCCGCACTGCGTGCCCAGATGACCGCACAGAGCACGGTCGAGCCTGCTTTTGCCGAAGTCCGGCGCACGCTGTGGGGCGATGCCGTCTGCCAGGACCAGGGCCGCCGGCTGATTGCCCGGGCGCCCGAGGCGCTGCGGCCGCTGTATGCGCAGGTCTTTGCGCCCGCTGCGCGGCGTCTGCCGGGCTGAGCGGCATCCCTTTGGCTCCGGCGTGGTTGGCGCGCATCCCGATGCCACCTGCACCGGGTCCCGTGCGGCGCGTGGGATCGTTGCAGCCCTGCATGCCGCCAGTCCACGCCCAGGCAGGAAGGCGCCTGCGGTCCAGCCAGAGACTGATTCAACGCGGCCAATATTGGGTGTCCTCATGCAACGTTTTTCATAGCGCTTCCCGCAATGCCAGAGAGCGCTGACTGCCGATTGAAGTATTCTCAGCGTAGTCCGTAGTCCGTAGTCCGTAGTCCGTAGTCCGTAGTCCGTGGTCTGGCCGTGGCACGCCAGGCCCGTGCCTCCCATGCCGGCGGCGATGAGGGCGTGTACGCGTCCTTGGGGGGGGGCCGTGCGGCACGTGCGTGGGG
>NZ_VSWF01000053.1:0-14180 GCF_009668305.1 Comamonas sp. CAH-2 | reverse complement strand
TCAGGCGGCTGCAGTTTCCGCGTCCAGCGCGGGGTAGTCGTTGTAGCCGGTGGCGTCGGCGCTGTAGATGGTGCTGGCGTTCAGCGGATTCAGCGGCGCACCGGGGCGGCGGCAGTGCGGACCACGGCCAGCTGTGCCACGCTGGCGGCGTGCCCCAGCTTGAACACGGCGACGGCCTGGACCAGTTCCTGGGCCTGGCCGTGCAGGCTGGTGGCGGCGGCCGACATCTCTTCGACCAGGGCCGCGTTCTGCTGTGTGGCCTGGTCCATCTGCGTCACGGCTTCGCCGACCTGGGCAACGCCGGCGCTCTGCTCGGAGCTGGCCGCGCTGATCTCGCCCATGATGTCCGTGACGCGGCGGATGCTCTGCACCACCTCGTTCATGGTGGCGCCGGCCTGGTCGACCAGGCTGGTGCCTTGATCGACACGCTGCACGCTGGCCGTGATCAGGGCCTTGATTTCCTTGGCGGCTTCTGCCGAACGGCCGGCCAGGCTGCGCACCTCGGCCGCGACCACGGCAAAGCCGCGGCCCTGTTCGCCGGCGCGGGCAGCCTCGACCGCGGCGTTCAGCGCCAGGATGTTGGTCTGGAAAGCGATGCCGTCGATCACGCTGATGATGTCGGCAATCTTGGCGCTGGATTCGCTGATGCCCTTCATGGTGTCCACCACCTGGGCCACGACCTGACCGCCTTGCACCGCCACGTTGGAGGCGTTTTGCGCCAGCTGGTTGGCCTGGCGCGCGTTGTCGGCGTTCTGCTTGACGGTGGAGCCCAGCTCTTCCATCGACGCCGAGGTTTCTTCCAGCGCCGAGGCCTGGCTTTCGGTGCGTGCAGACAGGTCCTGGTTGCCCTGGGCAATCTCGGAGCTGGCCGTGGCGACGTTGTCCGAACCGTGGCGCACACTGCGCACCACTTGAGCCAGATTGCTCTGCATGTCACGCAGGGCGGTCAGCAACTGGCCGATTTCGTCGCCGCTGTGGATTTGCACGTCCTGGCTCAGGTCCCCGGCGCCGATGCGCTGGGCCACGGCGCGGGCCTGCTCCACACCGGCGGCGATGCCGCGCGACAGGCGCCAGCTGATGAAGGTGGCGATGGCCACGGTCAGCACCATCAGGATGGCGCCGAGGGTGTACAGCTGGGCGAACATGGCGTTGACTTCGGTCTCTGCCGCGGCCACCTGCTGGGCTTCGCCGTCGACCAGCTCCTGCGTGGCCTGGATGTAGGCTGTGGTCGTGGGGATGAACTTCAGTTGGACGAAATTCTGTACGGTCTGGCTGTCCGCGCTCAGCTTCATCTGGTTGATGTCGTTGCGCGTGCTGAGCCAGACCTTGCGCACTTCACCGACGTTCTGGGCGCGCTTTTGCGACTCTGGATCCAGCGCCTTTTCCAGGAAGGCTTTTTGCTTTTCATCGGTGGAACGCGAGGTGGCGGCCATGGATTCCTTGAAGAAATCCAGCATGGCATTGCCATCGGCATAGGCCACGGCCAGCGAGCGGGCGGAATTCTGGCGCACGTCGCCTTGCCAGGCGCTGGCGATCTTGAGCAGTTCGGCCGAGCGCTCCATGCGCGCCGTGGCCTGCGCCACTTTCTCCATGCGCCAGGTGGTAATGCCCGCCGTCACAAAGAAAATCAGAATGATCAGCGCAAAGCCGATATTCAGCTTGTGGGATATTTTGGTGTTTTTCATTGTTATGGTGTTTTTTAAACGGTCTGGGTGGCGCTGGCCAATTCACCGGTGTCCGCACCGGCAATGAATTGCTCAATATCCATCAGAATCAGCATGCGCGCCGCTTCGGCTTGCTCCAGCGTGGCAATGCCGATCAAATGCTGGGAGGCCAGGGTGCTGCTGAATTCGGGCGCGGGCTTGATGTCTTCGGCCTTCAGGGCCACCACATCCTGCACCGCGTCAACGACCAGACCGATGACGCGCTCGCCCACATTCAACACGATGGTCACGGTGTGGCTGTCGTAGTCCGCGCGATCCATGCGTAGCTTGATGCGCATATCCCAGATCGGCACGATGACGCCGCGGAGATTCAGAACCCCCAGGATGAAGGATGGGGCATTGGCGATGCGGGTCGGCGCTTCATAGCCACGGATTTCCTGGACCTTCAGGATATCGATGCCGTATTGCTCACCTCCGAGCTGAAAGCTCAGATATTCTCCAGCGTGCTGTCTCATAAGTGTGTGATTTCTGTTTGGGATAAACCAAAGCGCCAGGCTTCCTGGGAAGGCTGGCGCTTATGGCAATACGGCATAGCCCATCAGAAACCACAGCAACGGGCGTTGTGACGACCGTGCCGAATCCGCAATCACAACGATTGTTCGCCGCAATCCCGAACCGGCCTCCGACCGATATGGCGACTGCAGAGGCAGGGGCCTAACCGGGGGCTGTGTGACTCCTGCGTGTGCCGAAGTGTGCCATCACTGCAATTTTAGGGAGCTTCCCCCTGGGCTTGATTTAACCCTTTTTTACAGTCCGGCAATAAAAGATACAAGCCTTGCCGCTGAAGCCCTGTGCTAGCCGTGACAACGTGGCGCTGTTTTCAGTGCCAGCGCATTAGGGCCAGGGCTGCCGAGGTCTGCGCTGGGATTTGCGGCGCGCCTGTCGCCTGCGGCCAGCCCGGGCTGCTAGGCTGTGGGCCTGGCGATTGCCAGCCGTTCACACCACCAACATGCAGAGCAGGGAGTACACGATGGCGATGTTGCGCAGACAGTTTGCCGCCGCCTTGGCGGCGACCACCGGCCTGGGGGCCTTGGGCCTCACAGGGTGCAGCACGCTGGGCGTGCCCAGCGCTGCTATTCCGCCCGGAGGGGTGCAGCTGCTCTATTGGGGCGGTCCCATCCTGACCATGAACGATGCCCAGCCCCAGGTGGAAGCCGTGGCCGTGCACGCGGGCCGGATCGTGGCGCTGGGGCGCCGTGACGAGGTGGCCCGCTGGCAGGGCGCCGCCACGCAGGTGGTGGACTTGCAGGGGCGCACCCTGATCCCCGGCTTTGTGGATCCGCACAGCCACCTGGGTGGGGTGGGGCTGCAGGCGATTGCGGCCAATCTGCTGCCGCCGCCGGATGGGCCCAACACCGGCATAGCCCAGTTGCAGGACACGCTGCGCCAGTACATCGCCACCTCGCCCGACGCGCGCGAGTTGCAGATGGCATTCGGCTTTGGCTATGACGATTCTCAATTGGCGGAGCACCGGCACCCCACGCGCGACGAGCTGGATGCCGTGTCGACCCGCGTGCCGATTGTGGCCATCCACCAGTCCGGGCACTTTGCCGCGCTCAACAGCAAGGCCCTGGAGCGCGCGCGCATCACGGCCGACACGCCGGATCCGCAAGGCGGCATCATCCGCCGGCGTCCGGGCTCGCGCGAGCCCGATGGCGTGCTGGAGGAAAACGCCTACTTTGGCGCACTGCAGCACCTGATGCCCGCGCTGAGCGAGGCCCAGGCCATCCGCTGGCTGGAAAAATCCCAGGCGCTGTACCTGCAGTTCGGCTACACCACCGTGCAGGACGGCCGGGCCGACCCGGGGGGCGTGGCCACGGCCGTGGCGGCGGCCCAGCAGGGCAAGTTCAAGGTCGACGTGGTCTCCTACCCGGACATCCTCACCCTGGGCGAGGGCCGCTTCATGCAGGGGCCGTATTACAGCCGCAGCTACCGCCAGCACTTCCGGATTGGCGGGGTGAAGCTGACGCTCGATGGCTCGCCCCAGGGCAAGACCGCCTGGCTGACCCAGCCCTATGTGCAGCCACCGGCCGGCCAGCCGCGCAGCTACGCCGGCTATGGGGTGATGAGCGACGCCCAGGCCACGGCGCAGATGGAGAAGGCCTTTGCCCACAACTGGCAGATCCTGGTGCATGCGAACGGCGACGCGGCCATCGACCAAATGATCCTGGCCGTGCAGGCGGCACGGGCCCGCTACGACGGGGCCCCGCCGATGCGCGACCGGCGACCAGTGCTGATCCACGGCCAGACCTTGCGCCACGATCAGGTGGCTGCGCTGCGCCGGCTGGGCATCTTCCCCTCGCTGTTTCCCATGCACACCTACTACTGGGGGGACTGGCACCGCAGCGAGGTGCTGGGGGAACCGCGCGCGCAGAATATCTCGCCCACCGGCTGGGTACTGGCCCAGGGCCTGCGCTTCACCTCGCACCACGACGCCCCGGTGGTGCTGCCGTCGTCCATCCGCGTGCTGGATGCCACCGTCAATCGCCGCACGCGCAGCGGCCAGGTGTTGGGGCCGGAGCACCGCGTGACGCCCTGGGTGGCGCTGCAGGCCATGACTTTGTGGGCCGCCTACCAGCACTTTGAAGAGGACCACAAGGGCTCGATCGAGCTGGGCAAGCTGGCGGACTTCGCTGTGCTGTCTGGCAACCCCCTGACCATGCCGCCCGGCCAGCTGAGCCAGCTCCAGGTGCTGCAGACCATCAAGGAAGGCGTGGTGGTGTACCAGGCGCCGTGAGTGTGCCGCGCCACTCGGGATGGTGCGGTGCACCTGGCAGGGCGGCGGCACGCCCGATCGTGCCGACAGACCTGCAAAGGCTGGGGTTAATGTGCTGAAATGTGAGCGCTTTGCGCTTGCTACATCAGCGCTAGAGCCGGTTTTTATGCTGCTCTTTTCGGCGCGCAAGGGTTTCCCTGGGGATGGGTGTGCAGGAGGGGCTTCTACACTCATTGTCGCTAAATGAACAACAGGGAGACAAAGACAATGAGCATTTCGCGCAGAACCTGCCTGCAGGCAGGGGTGTCCGCCGTGGCGGGCGCCTGGATGGCCGGTGCCCCCGCACTGGCCCAGTCCGGCAAAGCCTTTCCGACCCGCGCCATCAAACTGGTGGTGGCCTTCCCCGCAGGCGGTCCCACCGACCTGACCATGCGCCAGTTGGCGGAAAACGCCTCCAAGATCCTGGGCCAGCCCATCATCGTGGAAAACCGCCCCGGCGCAGCAGGCTCGCTGCCTGCGTCGCAACTGCAGTCCACGCCGGCCGACGGCTACACCATCGCCCAGCTGCCCATGAGCGTGATGCGCCTGCCGTTCACCACCGGCCTGAAATGGAACCCGGTGGACGACCTGAGCTACATCCTGAACGTGACCGGCTACGCCTTCTGCATGGTCGCCAGCACGCAGTCCGGACTCAAGAGCTGGCAGGACGTGGTGGCCTGGGCCAAGGCCAATCCCGGCAAGCTGACCATCGGTAACACCGGCACCTACACCTCGCCGCACATCACCTCGGCCATCATCGCCCAGCAGCTGGGTCTGGACGTGGTGCACGTGCCCTACAAGGGCTCGGCTGAGCTGATGCGCGCCACCATGGCGGGTGAAGTCATGGTGGGCGCCGACACCAGCGCCGTCATCCCGTATGTGGACCAGGGGCGCATGGTGGCCTTGAACGTCTGGACCGAAAAGCGCCTGCCTACACTGCCCAACACGCCCACGCTGCTTGAGCTCGGCCTGCCCACCACGCAGTACTCGCCGTTTGGCCTCGTCGGCCCCAAGGGCATGCCCGCCGATATCCAGACCCGCCTGCACGATGCCTTCAAGCAAGCGATGGAGATGGACAGCTACCAGGCCATGCTGCAGCGCTTTGAAATGCTGCCCATCTACATGAACAGCAAGGCCTACCGCCAGTTCGCCATCGAATCCACGGCCAAGGAAAAGGCGGTGCTGGCCAAGCTGGGCCCGCAGCCGACCTGATCTGCGCTGCCAGGTGCAACCTGATGCCCAGTGTTGTTGACAGCGAATGCCGCCTTTGAGGCGGCATTTTTATGCGCAACTGCATAGCATGCGCTCTACACGCCATCCATCCAAACCAAGCGCAGACAATCGATGATGCCCGCCTGTTTGCAGTCCGTTAACACATCCAGGTTTTGTGGATTTGCAATACATCAACGTAGCTGCTGTGCGGCGCATGTGGAAGTGAGTGCATGTGACTCATATAGATGAAGTGTAATAAATCGAACATTCCAATCAGTTTTTTATAGGCATGCTCACTTTTTGATTGCCTGCATGTTGGCGATTTGTGTGCCGATCATGGCGATAATGCCGCATGGAATCGATAGTCTGGCGGTTACAGCAGCGGTGGCCTCACATCCCTTGCCGAGGGAACCGATGATGCGCTTACCGGTATCTCAATGGAAACCTTGGCAATCAGCGCTTTCTGTCTGGAAAGCGCTGTTTTTGCGCGAGGCCATGGTGCGCATGTTTGGCTCCCGTGTGGCCTGGGTCTGGCTGGTGCTGGAGCCCGTGGCCAACGTGTTGTGGCTGATCCTGATTTTCACCGTCATCCGGGTGCGCCATGTGGGCGGGATTGAAACCCCCCTGTGGATTGCCAGCGGCATGCTGGTTTTCATGACATTCCGGCGCACCGTCTCCCAGGTACAGAACGGCGTGGATGCGAATAGTTCCCTCTTTGCCTACCGCCAAGTGCGGCCTGCGGATGTGGTGCTGGTGCGCTCCGTGGTTGAGGGCGTCACCATGCTGCTGATCAGCGCGACCGTTTTTGCTGTGGGCGCCATGATGGGCTGGATGTCCTGGCCAGCCAGTGGCTGGGATGTGTTGGAGGCATTTACCCTGGCATGGTTGTGCGCCCTGGGGCTGGGCATGATCTTTGGCGTCCTGGTCAAGCTCGTGCCAGAAACCGAACGCATCATCAACTTCATCATGATGCCGCTGATGATGATTTCTGGCGTCATCTTCCCCCTGTCCCTGGTGCAGCCTCCTTATCTGGACTGGCTGTTGCTCAATCCCATCGCGCACGCCATTGAAGCCTCTCGTGTGGGTTTCGCGCCGTTCTATCACTCTGTGGCAGGGCTGGATCTGGTGTATGCCTACCAGTGCGCGCTGGTGCTGCTGTTTCTGGGGCTGGCGTTGTTCAGGCGCTTCAATCAACGGTTGGTGATGCAGTAAATGATTGAGGTCATCGATATTCACAAACGCTATTACACCGACCATGGCATGGGACCGTGGGTGCTCCAAGGTGTCAACCTGCGCATTCCGAATGGCCTCAGCGTGGGCTTGGTGGGGGGCAATGGCGCCGGTAAATCCACCTTGTTGCGCATCATTGGCGGCGTCGACTATCCCTCTAAAGGTGAAGTACGCCGCCACTGCAAGGTGTCCTGGCCCATGGGTTTCGGCGGGGGGCTGCAGGGCAGTATGACCGGCCGGCAAAACACCAAGTTTGTCGCCCGCATCCATGGGATGGAGGACGATATTCCCCGCATCCTTGCCCAGGTGCAGGAGTTTGCCGAAATCGGTCCCGCCTTTGATGAGCCGATCAAAACCTACTCTTCGGGCATGAAATCGCGCCTGCAGTTTGGTTTGTCGCTGGCGTTTGATTTTGATGTCTATATTTCCGACGAAATCACCGCCGCTGGTGACCGGTCATTTCAGGCCAAGGCTGCCAAGGCGTTCAAAGACAAGGTCGGCAAGGCCAGCGTCATCATGGTCTCGCACAGTGAGGGGACACTCAAAGATTTTTGCCAGGCCGGTGTGTGGTTGCACCGCGGCCAAGCCCACTGGTTTGACCAGATTGACGACGCCTTGCGCGCTTACCACGACAGCACTTCCGTTTCCACTTCATGACCATCGCCTCTACTTTGCGCGGCCCTGTCCAGCAATGGCTGCGCCGCTCCCCCTTGCGTTCACTCACCGCCGTGGCGTGTGTCTGCACCGCCGTTTACTGGCTCGGTATCGCCTCCGACCGCTATGTGTCCGAGGCGCGCCTCATCATCCAAAGCACCAGCTTACACAGTGGCGCCAGCATTGACCTGGGTTCTCTGATATCTGGCAGTTCCGGGGGCAACCGCACCGATCAGCTCTTATTGCGCGAGCACCTGCGCTCGCCCGACATGGCCGAAAAACTCGACACCGCCTTGCACTTGCGTGAACACTTCGGGACGCAAGGCGACTGGTTCTCGCGCATGTGGCAAGGCACGGAGGCCAGCCGCGAAGATTTCTATGCCTATTACCTGCGACGTGTCCAGGTCGAATATGACGAGTTTGCCGGCGTGCTGGTCGTCAAGTCGCAAGCGTATGAGTCCGAGAAAGCACAGCAGATCTCGCAGATGCTGGTGCAAGAGGGCGAACGCTTCATGAACCGCATGGCCCATGCGATCGCCCAGGACCAGGTCACTTTCCTCGAAGGGCAGGTGCAGGCGCTGAACAGCAAAGTGCAGGCTTCGCGTCGCGCTTTGCTGGAGTTTCAGGAAAAAAAGGGAATGATCTCGCCCGAGGCCGCAGCCCAGGTGATTGCAGCCATCGTGGCCAACCTGCAGGGTCAAATGGTGGATTTGCAGGCGCAGCGTGCCGCCATGCAAGCCTATCTGGTGGCAGACCACCCGAATATCATTTTGCTGAACCAGCGCATCGACGCTCTGGAAAAGCAGATCGCACAGGAGCAGGCCAAGCTGGCAGCCCCAGGCGGCAAAACCCTGAACCGCACAGCCGAAGCCTTTGCGCAGTTGGAGCTGCAATCCAAGTTCGACCTGGACATGTACAAAACCGCACTGACGGCGCTGGAGCAGGGCCGCCTGGAGGCCACCCGCACGCTGAAGAAAGTCTCTGTCCTGCAGCAGCCCAACCTGCCGCAGGAAGCCAAAGAGCCGCGCCGCCTGTACACCACCAGCATCTGGGTGGCCACCATCATGCTGCTGGCCGGTTTGGCGCACCTGTTGCTTGCGATTGTGCGTGACCACAAGGATTGAAACTGCGTGCCCCGGCACCCTGGGGACGGCCCGCAAAGCTGTCTCCACAGGTTCCCACGGCAGTCAGTTTTAATGACTACTGATTTAATAGCTTGCAGCGCCATATCTGCAGGCACTTAACACTGATAGAACCGCAAAATGAAGACAAATCCGACGCTTGCAGCTCTGCATTTGGAAGCATTCAGTACCAGCCATCCCGTGCCCCGCAGCGCTCTGCGCCCTGGCACCATGGTCGTTTTGTTGGCACTGGCTGTGTTGCAGCCCATGGCCTGGGCGCAATACGACCTCAATACAGCCCTGGGGCTGGGCTCCTCCAACACCAGCAACAGCTCAACAACCGGTTCCAGCAGCGCTGCTTATCCCACACCCGCAGCCGTGCTGCCGCCCGTTGCCCCCAGTGGTACTTTTACAGCACCTGGCAGCAGCCTGTATCCAGCGCAATCGCAGAAGGCAGGTGGCACGGCTGCGGCGCCCATGCGCACTGCGCCTGCTTCACCTGGTTTGGCAGGTCTGCCTGTGCAGACACACGACCAGATCAACAACCAGGTCAGCGATGTGTTCGGCGCCCAATTGTTCACCGGTGCCTTCAGCCAACCCGGTGCCACGCAATTCAACCCCGATTACGCGATTGCAATTGGCGATCAGATCGAGGTGCGCCTGTGGGGCGCATTTGCATTTGAGCAAACGCTGACCGTGGATCCCCGTGGCAACATCTTTTTGCCACATGCTGGCCCCGTTCAGGTTCTGGGGGTGCGCAACCGCGAACTGGAAGCCACGGTGCAAGCCGCTGTGCGCCGCACCTTCCGCAACAACGTCAGCAGCTATGCCAGCCTGGCTGCGGCCCAGCCGGTGCGTGTGTTCGTGGGTGGCAACGTCAACCGCCCCGGCTTGTACAACGGCACCAGCATGGACAGCGTACTGCGTTACCTGGACATGGCCGGTGGTGTGGACCCTGAACGCGGCAGCTACTTGCAAGTGCAGGTCAAGCGCGGTCAGGCCGTCAAGGCCACTGTCAACCTGTACGACTTTCTGTTGCATGGCACCATGCCCATGGTGCAATTGGCCGATGGTGATGTCATCTTTGTGCCACCGCATGCCCAGCGTGTCAGCGTGAAGGGCTTGGTGGCCAATGCCAAGCGCTTTGAATTCCTGAGTGGACAGCAAACCGTTGCCCAGCTCATGCAAGTGGCCAAACCCCTGTCGATTGCCACCCACGTGCGTGTGGTGCGCAACACCGGCAGCGTGCGCAATGCGGAGTATTACCCTCTGAGCGAGGCCAACTCCGTGGTCCTGGCAGATGGGGATGAGCTGGAATTCACCGCCGACAAAAAGCCCGGCACCATCACTGTGCGCGTGGAGGGCGAGCACAACAGCGCCCAGGAATACGTGCTGCCTTATGGCACGCCGATGGGCACTTTGTTGGAGCAAATACAGCAAAGTGCCAATTCCGACATGCGCAGCGTGCAGCTGTTCCGCGAAAGCGTGAAGCTGCGTCAGAAGGAAATGTTGCTGACCAGCCTGCACAACCTGGAAATGAGCTTGCTGACGGCCCGCAGCGGCAGCAGCGATGAAGCCAAGCTGCGCAAGGACGAGGCCGATCTGACTTTGCAATGGGTGCAGCGAGCCAAACAGATTGAGCCTGTGGGTCAGGTGCAGATTGCCAAGGCCAGCCAACTCAGCAGCATGCTGCTGGAAAACGGTGACGTCATCCGCATTCCGCGCAAGGACGATCTGGTGCTGGTCAGTGGCGAAGTGCTGTTCCCCAACGCCGTGGCTTACGAAAGCAAGCTCAGCCTGGAGGAGTACATCCAGCGCGCCGGTGGCTTTACCCAGATGGCCGACAACGCACGCGTGGTGGTGGCCCGCCGCGATGGCTCCTTTGACCAGGTCAACCCCAAACGGCTGTTTTCCAATACCGATATTCAAGCGGGCGACCAGATTCTGGTTTTGCCTAAGGTGGATGAGAAAAAGCGCCAGTTCTGGAAAGATATGACGCAAATCATGTATCAGATCGCCGTCAGCGCGAAGGTGGTTTTTGGACTTTGAATACGTGGAATAATTTAATGAAAGTATTAACAGTTTTTGGGACTCGTCCAGAGGCCATAAAAATGGCACCATTGGTAAAAAAACTTGCAACTACGGAAGGGGTTGATTCCAAGGTCTGTGTCACAGCTCAGCATCGACAGATGCTAGATCAGGTTTTGGATTTATTTGAAATAAATCCTGATTATGACTTGAATATTATGAGGCCCGGTCAAAATCTTTCCGGCATTACCAGCGAAATCCTGAAAAATATTGAGCCTATTTTGAAAGAATATGAGCCGGATTTGGTTTTGGTTCATGGTGATACTTCTACTACATTTGCGGCTACATTGGCTGCCTATTACCAGCGAATCGCGGTTGGTCATGTGGAAGCAGGACTTCGTACGGGCGATATTTACTCGCCTTGGCCAGAGGAAGCTAATCGCAAATTAACAGGGGTGCTTGCCAATATTCATTTTGCGCCTACCCAGAATTCTCTGGAAAATCTTCTTTGTGAAAGCATTGATAAAGACACTGTACATATAACTGGCAATACGGTGATTGATGCATTGTTGTGGGTTCAAAAAAAACTGGAGACAGACAAGGATCTCAAGCAATCTCTGCGCGATCGCTTTCCCTATCTGCGTGATGAAGCACGTATGGTCCTCATCACCGGGCATCGTCGTGAGAATTTTGGCGATGGTTTTGAGCGCATTTGTGCTGCAATTCGTAGTTTGGCAATCGATTTTTCAGATGTAGATTTTGTTTACCCAGTTCATCTTAATCCAAACGTGCGCGAACCTGTAGGCCGCATTCTGCAAGGATTAGCCAATGTGCATTTGGTCGAGCCGCAGGATTATCTACCCTTCGTCTATCTGATGACGCGTTCCCACATTATTTTGACCGATTCAGGTGGAATTCAGGAGGAGGCTCCTTCGTTAGGTAAACCTGTTTTGGTGATGCGAGATACCACAGAGCGTCCAGAAGCTGTTGCTGCTGGGACAGTGAGATTGGTTGGTACAGATAGCAAAAAAATTATCGAGACCATAACCACCCTGCTCACCAATGAAATCGAATACAGCCGTATGAGTGTTGCCAACAACCCTTACGGCGATGGAAAAGCGTGCGAGCGCATAGTTAACATCATTAAAAATCACTCAGTAATATAATACATATGTCTAAACAAAAAAAAATTTCTACCGTTTCTGTTATTGGGTTGGGCTACATTGGTCTGCCGACGGCTGCCATGTTTGCTTCTAGGAAGGTCAAGGTTATTGGCGTAGATATCAATCAACATGCAGTTGAAACCATTAACCGTGGTGAAATTCATATCGTTGAACCCGATTTGGATATGGTTGTAAGCGCTGCCGTGAAGGAAGGTTACTTGCGCGCTGTCACCATGCCTGAACCTGCCGATGCTTTTTTGATTGCCGTGCCAACGCCATTCAAAGGAGATCATGAACCAGATTTGAGTTATGTGCGTGCAGCAGCGGAAGCGATTGCCCCCATTTTAGAAAAGGGGAATATTGTCATCCTCGAATCCACCTCGCCTGTTGGCACCACAGAAAAAATGGTGCAATGGATGGCTGCTGCCAGGCCAGACCTGCGTTTTCCGTCAGAAGATCGTGTCGATCAAGACATGGATGTTCATATTGCCTATTGCCCTGAGCGAGTATTGCCAGGACATGTAATCCGTGAACTGGTGGAAAACGACCGTATCATCGGTGGATTGACCACAGACTGCGCAAAAAGAGCGGCAGATGTTTACCGCGTGTTTGTGGAAGGGGAGCTCCTTTTTACCAATGCGCGTACAGCCGAGATGGCCAAACTCACCGAGAACGCATTCCGTGACGTCAATATTGCTTTTGCTAATGAACTTTCTCTCATCAGCGAAAAACTTGACATTAATGTGTGGGAGCTGATCAAGCTGGCCAATCACCATCCCCGTGTCAACATACTTCAGCCTGGCTGTGGCGTTGGGGGGCACTGTATCGCTGTTGATCCTTGGTTCATTGTTAATAAATCTCCTCTAGAGGCACAGTTGATTCGTACTGCCCGAGAAGTTAACGACCATAAGCCAGATTGGGTGTTGGATAAAGTTAATGAAGCTGTGGCAGCATTTGCTGCTACAGGCCGTGAAGAAGCTTCAATCACCGTAGCCTTGTTCGGTTTGGCATTCAAGCCGAATATTGATGATTTGCGCGAAAGCCCGGCGCTACAGATTGCGAAAAAATTTGCTGCACAGACACGTGCCACTCTTTTACTGGTGGAACCTAACATCGAAATCTTGCCAACCACAATCGCTACTCAACAGCTCGTTTCTGTTGATGATGCCATTTCGCAAGCCGATGTCGTTGTATTGCTTGTAAATCACCGTGAATTCTTTGATATTAAGTCGAAGCTGAATGCAGAAACGCGTGTAGTTGATGTTGTCGGCATTGATGCTGCTTAAGTCTAAGGAGCAGATTATGGATGCAGAAACTAAAATTTTCACGACTGCCATAAGTGAATCATCAATGCAACCACTTGCCGATATTCATGATCGAGTTATCGATGCCTACTACGGGAAGCTTGGGCAACAATTCATGCGTGAAACGCAACAACGGATTCACTGGATATGCAACCATGTTCATGGCCGAAGTGTTCTGGATATCGGGTGTAGCCAAGGTATTGTGCCTATTTTGTTGGCAAGAGAAGGTATTAAAGTTGTTGGTGTTGATACAAGCCCCCGAGCCATCGAAGAGGCAATCCAGCATTTGGCGAATGAGCCAGTTCATGTCAAAGACAAGGTTGAATTTATCAACGCTGATTTTCTGTCTTACGATTTTCAGAAGCTTGATATTCAAACGGTTGTCATCAGTGAAGTTCTTGAGCATTTGGTTAATCCACAATCATTTGTAGATGCTGCATCGAAATTGCTACCGAGTGACGGGCGACTAATTGTCACGGTGCCATTTGGTATTAACGATTTTATTGACCATAAACACACTTTCTATCTTTTTGAACCATTCAGACTCATCAATCAGCGCTTTGAAATCAAAGAAATAAAAGTATTGGGTAAATGGTTAGGTATTGTTGCCAGCCTAAGGAGTGTGGGCCAATCAAAGCCGGTCACGACGACATTGACAGAAGCGCAGATTGAACAACTGGAAGCTGCTTTTTTCCAGATTGAACGCAGCTTGCGTGATGATCTGGTCGCTACGCGAAAGAAGCTTGACGATGCCAATCAGAAATATCGTGTCGTTAGCGAGCAGGTCACCGCACACAAGCAACGTGTAGCGCAAGAAGAAGCTGCCCGTATTACTGCGGAAGGAAAGCTGCAGCAAAGTTCAGCACAAATCACGCAAACGCAAGGCCGCTTGGAAGAGGCGAACAAAAAGTACCGGGATGCGACCGAGCAGGTCAGCAGCTTGAAGCAGCGCGTGGTGCAGGAAGAGGCTGCCCGTGCGGAGAGTGTCA
>NZ_VSWF01000052.1:0-14399 GCF_009668305.1 Comamonas sp. CAH-2 | reverse complement strand
CACCCGACGGAGACGTTCACGCCCATGCGCCACCGCCCCCCTGCCCTGCCCGCCGCCTCAGGCGGTGGTCTTGCCCGGCTTCAGGCCTGCGGCCCGGCAGGCCACGGCCAGGCGTTTGCGCAGCGACACCTCGGCCATGTCCAGCTCGCTGACCATGGCACGCAGGGCTTCGTCGTTGATGCGGTGCGCCTGCCGCTCGGCGTACAGGGCGTCGCGCTCCACCTGGATGCAGCGCACGCGCAGCTCCATTTCCTTGACCAGGCGCTGGCGGCGCTCATGCACCATCTCGGGGGTGTCGCGCTGCGCCTCGGTGGACGTGGCCACGCCCGAGCTGTCGTCCAGCAGGTGGATGCGGTTGCGGTATTCCTGCGTGATGCGGCCCACCACCTCCTGGTACTGGGCCACCCACTGCTCGTCGTGCTGCTGCATGTCCTCTTCGGTCAGCGTCAGGCTGGCGATCGCCGCCTTGCAGGCCACGGTGCGCGCGTTGCGCTCTTCCAGCTGGGTTTCCGTGTCCTCGTGCGGCGGCATGCGGCGCAGGATCAGCGGCAGGGCGATGGCGCCCAGCACCAGGGTGAACAGGATCACGCCAGTGGCCAGGAAGATCAGCAGGTCGCGCTCGGGAAACGGGCGGCCATTGTGCAGGTGCACGGGGATGGACAGCGCCGCCGCCAGCGTGACGGCGCCGCGGATGCCGGCCATGGTGGTCGCCAGGTTCAGCAGGTGCGAGGGCTTTTCGGCCATCTTGCCTTCGCGGTGGGCCTTGCGCAGCGCGCCGTGCACGCCCAGCGTGATCCACGCCCAGCGCACCAGCAGCAGCGCGATCGAGATCACGGCCACATAGCCCACCAGCTTCCAGCCTTCGTGGCCGGCGTCCATCAGCGTGACGCCGATGATGGACGGCAGCTGCAGGCCCAGCAGCAGGAAGATGGCGCCGTTGAAGGCGGCTTCCACCATGTTCCAGGTGCCTTCGGTCTGCAGGCGCTCCGAGATGAAATTGCTGCGGTCCAGGTCGGCGAAATTGGTGGCCACGCCGGCGGCCACGGCCGCCAGGATGCCCGACACGCCGATCTTTTCACCCACGATATAGGCCGCAAACGGCAGCAGCACCAGCAGCAGCACCATCTGCGTGGCGGCCACGTCGCCCACGCGGCGCGTGATGGCATCGCGCGCATAGCTGAAGCCCCAGCCCAGCAGCGCTCCGATGCCCAGGCCGCCCACGGCCATCCAGGTGAAGTCCTTGGCGACATTGCTCCACGAGAACACGCCGGTCAACGTGGCCAGTACGGCGAACTTGACAGCCACCAGGCCCGAGGCGTCGTTCAGCAGCGACTCGCCCTCGAGCATGTGCATGGTCTTGTGCGGCATGCCCAGGTTGCGCGTGATGGCCGAGACGGCCACCGCGTCGGTGGGCGAGACCACGGCCGCCAGGGCGAAGGCCACGGTCAGCGGCATGGCCGGAATCATCCAGTGGATCAGGTAGCCCAGGCCCAGCACGGTGATCAGCACCAGGCCGAAGGCCAGCAGCAGGATGGGGCGCGCCAGGGCAAAGAATTCGCGTTTGGGGATGCGCCAGCCGTCGGCAAACAGCAGCGGCGGGATGAACAGCAGCAGAAACAGTTCCGGGTCGAAGGCGATGTGCAGGCCGCGCTGGGGCCAGGCAATCAGGGCACCCAGGGCGATCTGGATCAGGGGCAGCGGAATGGCGCGGACATAGCGGGCCGCGATGCCGGTCAGCGCCCCCAACATCAGCACCAGCAGGACGGTTTCAACGGTGTGCATGCGGCATTGTCTGGTGTCACTGGCGCGCTTCCGTCGCAAACGATCACAAAAACCCTGAATCAACATCGGGATAACCCTAGGGATACCAAGGAGACAACATGGGCGTTCTAAACAGCCAACTCAACCCGCGCTCGGCCGACTTCCAGGCCAATGCGCGCGCGATGCAGACCGTGGTCGATGACTTGCGCGCACGTTGCGAGCAGATCGCCCAGGGTGGCGGCGAGGCCGCGCGCGCCAAGCATGTGGCGCGCGGCAAGCTGCTGCCGCGCGATCGCGTGCAGATGCTGCTGGACCCCGGCACGCCGTTCCTGGAAGTAGCGCCCCTGGCGGCACTGAACATGTACCACAACGACGCGCCGGGCGCGGGCCTGATCGCCGGCATCGGCCGCGTCAGCGGCGTGGACTGCATGATCGTGTGCAACGACGCCACGGTGAAGGGCGGCACCTACTACCCGATGACGGTGAAGAAGCACCTGCGCGCCCAGGAGATCGCCCAGCAGAACCGCCTGCCTTGCATCTACCTGGTGGACTCGGGCGGCGCCAACCTGCCCAACCAGGACGACGTCTTCCCCGACCGCGACCACTTCGGCCGCATCTTCTACAACCAGGCCAACCTCAGCGCCCAGGGCATTGCGCAGATTGCCGTGGTCATGGGCAGCTGCACCGCCGGCGGCGCCTATGTGCCGGCCATGAGCGACGAGTCCATCATCGTCAAAAACCAAGGCACCATCTTCCTGGGGGGCCCGCCGCTGGTGAAGGCGGCCACGGGCGAGGTGGTCAGCGCCGAGGACCTGGGCGGCGGCGACGTGCACACGCGCCTGTCCGGCGTGGCCGACCACCTGGCCGACAACGACCTGCACGCCCTGGCCCTGGCGCGCACGGCGGTGAAGAATTTGAATAAAAACAAGCCTGCAGCGCCCACCGATGCTGTGCCAGCAGCTCCGCTTTTTGATGCGCAAGAGCTGTATGGCGTGATCCCGACCGACACGCGCAAGCCGTTTGACGTGCGCGAGATCATTGCCCGCATCATCGATGGCAGCGTGTTCGACGAGTTCAAGGCGCGCTTTGGCAGCACCCTGGTCTGCGGCTTTGCGCGCATCGAAGGCATGCAGGTGGGCATCATCGCCAACAACGGCATTCTGTTCAGCGAATCGGCCGTCAAGGGCGCGCACTTCATCGAGCTGTGCTGCCAGCGCAAGGTGCCCCTGGTGTTCCTGCAGAACATCACCGGCTTCATGGTCGGGCGCAAGTACGAGAACGAAGGCATTGCGCGCCACGGCGCCAAGCTGGTCACGGCCGTGGCCACGGCGGCGGTGCCCAAGTTCACCATCATCATCGGCGGCAGCTTTGGCGCCGGCAACTACGGCATGTGCGGCCGCGCCTTCAGCCCGCGCTTTTTGTGGATGTGGCCGAACGCGCGCATCAGCGTGATGGGCGGCGAGCAGGCCGCCAGCGTGCTGGCCACGGTCAAGCGCGACGGCATCGAGGCCCGCGGCGGCCAGTGGAGCGCCGAGGAGGAGAACGCCTTCAAGACCCCGATCCGCGAGCAGTACGAAGTCCAGGGCCACCCCTACTACGCCAGCGCCCGCCTGTGGGACGACGGCGTGATTGACCCCGCCGACACGCGCCGCGTGCTGGCCCTGGGCCTGTCCGCCAGCCGCAATGCGCCGATGGAGGACACCAAGTTCGGTGTCTTCCGCATGTAATGGACCGATGACCCAGCCAGGAGCACGCCCATGACCCGTCCCGTCACCCTGACCACCAACGCCGGTGTGGCCACCATCACACTGAGCCAGCCGGAGATCCGCAACGCCTTCAGCGACGAGGTGATCGCCGAGATCACCGCCGCCTTCGAGGCCGTGGCCCAGCACGCCGCCGTGCGTGCCGTGGTGCTGGCCGCCGAGGGCCCGGCCTTTTGCGCCGGCGCCAACCTGAACTGGATGCGCCGCATGGCCGACTACAGCCGCGAGGAGAACCTGGTCGATGCCGGCAAGCTGGCGCAGATGCTGCGCACCATCTACACCTGCCCGCACCCCACCATCGCCCGCGTGCAGGGCGATGTCTACGCCGGCGGCCTGGGTCTGGTGGCGGCCTGCGACATGGCCGTCAGCGTGGACAGCGCCCACTTCTGCCTCAGCGAGGTCAAGATCGGCCTGATCCCCGCCACCATCGCCCCCTACGTGCTGCGCGCCATGGGCGCCCGTGCCGGGCAGCGCTACTTCCTGACCGGCGAGCGCTTTGACGCCGCCGAGGCCTTGCGCATCGGCTTCGTGCACCAGGTGGTCGCCCCCGAGGCGCTGGACGACGCCGTGGACGGCCTGCTCAAGCACCTGCTGCAGGCCAGCCCGGCCGCCGTGCGCGCCTGCAAGCGGCTGGTGCAGGACACGGCGGGCCACGCCATTGACGAGGCCCTGATCGCCCGCACCGTGGAAGGCATTGCCGAGATCCGCGCCAGCGCCGAGGGCAAGGAGGGCGTGCAGGCCTTCCTGGCCAAGCGCAAGCCGGCCTGGCTGTCCTGAGCCCCACCGCACGCCACGCTGAACGCCCATGAACGACCTCTGGAACACCCTGCTGCAGTGGCTGCACCGCGTGGGCCTGCACCCCGACCGCACGGCGGTGGAGCAGGCCGGCGGGGCCGTGCTGGACAGCGCCAGCGCCGCAGCGGCCGGGGTGGGCCAGGCCGTCGGCAGCATGGACATGGCCAGCCTGCTGGCTCTGGCGGCGGCCCTGGGCTGGGCCAGCGGCTTTCGGCTGTACCTGGTGGTGTTCCTGGTGGGCCTGCTGGGGGCCACCGGCGCCCTGGTGCTGCCCGGCAGCCTGCAGGTGCTGGCCCACCCGGCCCTGCTGTTCGCCAGCGGCGGGCTGCTGTGCGTGGAGTTTTTCGCCGACAAGATCCCCGGCGTGGACTCGCTGTGGGACCTGCTGCAAAGCGTGCTGCGCGTGCCCGCCGGCGCGGCCCTGGCGGCCGGCGTGTTCGGCGCCGACCACGCCACCATGGCCCTGGCCGCAGCGCTGATGGGCGGCACGCTGGCCGCCACCAGCCAGGCCGCCAAGACCACCACGCGCGCCGTGATCAACACCAGCCCCGAGCCCTTCAGCAACCTGGGTGCCAGCCTGGCCGAGGACACGGCCGCCGTGGGCGCCGTCTGGCTGGCACTGGCCCACCCAGCCGTGTTCGCCGCGGTGCTGGCGGTCACGGTGGTGCTGATGTGGGCCGTCACCTGGCTGCTGTGGCGCTTTCTGCGGGCTGCCCTGCGCAGGCTCAGAGGCTGGATGGGGGCGGCAGCACCTGCGCCGCCGCAATTGCCAAAAACATAGCTGCTAACGCTGACCCAATAATCGCTAGAGCCTCAAAACACTTCAAACGGAGACAAGGCATGTTCACCAAAATTTTGATTGCCAACCGCGGCGAAATCGCCTGCCGCGTGGCTGCCACCGCCCGCCGCCTGGGCATCCAGACCGTGGCCGTGTATTCCGACGCCGACGCCCAGGCCAAGCACGTGGCCGCCTGCGACGAGGCCGTGCACATCGGCGGCAGCGCGCCCAAGGACAGCTACCTGCGCTGGGAGCGCATCCTGCAAGCCGCCCAGGCCACCGGCGCACAGGCCATCCACCCCGGCTATGGCTTCCTGAGCGAGAACGAGGACTTCGCCCAGGCCTGCCAGGCCGCCGGCCTGGTCTTCATCGGCCCGCCTGCCAGCGCCATCCGCGCCATGGGCCTGAAGGCCGAATCCAAGCAACTGATGGAAAAGGCCGGCGTGCCCCTGGTGCCCGGCTACCACGGCGCCGACCAGGACCCCGCGCTGCTGCAGCGCGAGGCCGACCGCATTGGCTACCCGGTGCTGATCAAGGCCAGCGCCGGCGGCGGCGGCAAGGGCATGCGCCTGGTGGAGCGGCGCGAGGACTTCGCCGCCGCCCTGGCCAGCTGCCAGCGCGAGGCCATTAACAGCTTCGGCAACGACGCCGTGCTGGTCGAGAAATACGTGCTGCGCCCGCGCCACATCGAGATCCAGGTGTTTGGCGACACCCAGGGCAACTGCGTCTACCTGTTCGAGCGCGACTGCTCCGTGCAGCGTCGCCACCAGAAGGTGCTGGAAGAAGCCCCCGCCCCCGGCATGACCGAAGCCCTTCGCGCCAAGATGGGCGCCGCTGCCGTGGCCGCCGCCCAGGCCGTGGGCTACGTGGGCGCGGGCACGGTGGAATTCATCGTCGAGCAGCCCGGCGGCTACGACGCGCCCGACGCCATGCAGTTCTACTTCATGGAGATGAACACCCGCCTGCAGGTGGAACACCCCGTGACCGAGGCCATCACCGGCGAAGACCTGGTGGAGTGGCAGCTGCGCGTGGCCGCCGGCCAGCCCCTGCCCAAACAGCAGTCCGAGCTGAAGATCATCGGCCACGCCATCGAGGCCCGCATCTGCGCCGAAAACCCCGACAACGGCTTTCTGCCCGCCACCGGCACGCTGCAGGTCTACCGCAAGCCGGCGTGCAGCAGTTTTGCCATCAGCGATGTGCGCGTGGACGACGGCGTGCGCGAGGGCGATGCCATCAGCCCCTTCTACGACAGCATGATCGCCAAGCTCATCGTGCGCGGCGACACGCGCGCCCAGGCCCTGGCGCGGCTGGATGCGGCCCTGACGCAGACGCAGATCGTCGGCCTGGCCACCAACGTGCAGTTCCTGCGCCATGTGGTGCGCAGCACCGCCTTTGCCGGCGCCCAGCTGGACACGGCCCTGATCGAGCGCGAGAAGGCCGCGCTGTTCGACCAGCAGCCCGTGCCCACCGCCCTGGCCGTGGCCGCTGCCGTGGCCCAGCTGCTGCAGGCCGAACAGGCGCTGCAGACGGCCGACCCCTTCAGCCGCCGCGACGGCTGGCACAGCCACGGCACGCCGCGCCGCAGCCTGCAGTTGCTGCAGGGCGGCACGCCCGTCGCTGCCAGCCTGACCACGGGGCACGACGGCCAGCTGCAGTTGCAGGTGGGGGACACCACGGGCCGCCTGGACTGGCAGCCCCAGGGCGACGGCCTGCTGGTGCAGTTTGCCGGCCTGCGCAGCACCGCCCAGGTGCATGTGCAGGGCGAGGTGCGCCACATCTTCACGCCCCAGGGCGCGGCCGTGCTGGAGCTGCCCGACCCGCTGGCCCACGCCGGCGAGCACGGTGCCGAAGGCGGCCGCCTGACCGCGCCCATGCCGGGCAAGCTGGTGTCGTTTGCCGTGCAGGCCGGCGATGCCGTCACCAAGGGCCAGCCGCTGGCGGTGATGGAGGCCATGAAGATGGAGCACACCATCGCCGCCCCCGCCGACGGCGTGGTGCAGGAGCTGCTGTACGCCCCCGGCGACCAGGTCAGCGAAGGCGCTGAGCTGATCCGCATCGAGGCGACCGCCTGAACGCGCGCCGGCCGCAAACGGCCGGTGGGCGGGGGTGGGACCCACCGGCCTGCCGGCTGCGTTCCGCGCCCCGCCACCCTCCGCAGTCGCCCACCCGGCTGTCTGAAAACCCATAGCTGCCCGCGCAGGATGTACGCCATCTTCCAATGAGAAAGCCTGCCAATTTCTTGCAGTACCTGCGCCAGCAGCTCCTTTTTTGGAAGTAGCTCTGTCCCCGTGACAGACAGGCCATCGCCCACCCTGTAACCTTGCCGCCATGCGAGTGACTTTTTGCTGTACGGGTACCAAGGCCGAACCTTGGCTGGAAGGACTGCGCGCCGCCTTGCCGCATGCCGACATCAGTGTGTGGGCGCCCGGTGCGCCCCAGGCGGACTACGCCGTGGTCTGGGCGCCGCCCCAGCAGTTCCTGGACGAGCAGCCGGGGCTGAAGGCCTTGTTCAACATCGGTGCCGGGGTCGACGCGCTGCTGAAGCTGCGCCTGCCCCCCCAGGCCCAGGTGGTGCGCCTGGACGATGCCGGCATGTCCGTGCAGATGGCCGAGTACGTGACCCAGGCCGTGATCCGCCACTTCCGCGAACTCGATGCCTACGAGGCCGACATGCGCCAGGGCCAGTGGCAATTCCGCAAGCCCCAGCTGCGCGCCGACTTCCCCGTCGGCGTGATGGGCCTGGGCGTGCTGGGCGAGCGCGTGGCCAAGGCACTGCGCGTGTTCGAGTTCCCCGTGCGCGGCTGGAGCCGCAGCCCCAAGCAGATCGACGGTGTGCAGACCTTCAGCGGCGAGGCCGGTTTCCACGACTTCCTGCGCGGCACGCGCGTGCTGGTCAACCTGCTGCCGCTGACGCCCGAGACCGAGAACATCCTGTGCCGCGACACGCTGCAGCAGCTGCTGCCCGGCGCCTACCTGATCAACGTGGCGCGCGGTGCCCACCTGGTGGAAGAGGACCTGGTGGCCCTGATCGCCCAAGGCCATGTGGCCGGTGCCATGCTGGACGTGTTCCGCCAGGAACCGCTGCCCGCCGGCCACCCGTTCTGGACCATCCCGCAGATCACCATGACGCCCCACACCTCGGCCCGCACCCTGCGCGAGGACAGCATTGCCCAGATCGCCGGCAAGGTCGCCGCCCTGAGCCGCGGCGAGGCCGTGGTCGGCATGGTCGACCCCCAGCGCGGTTATTGACCCGACCGTTCACAGACCCACAAGGACCACCCCATGAGCTACCCTACCCGCGTCAAACTGGTCGATGTCGGCCCCCGCGACGGCCTGCAGAACGAAAAGCAGCCCGTGCCCGCCGCGGTCAAGATCGAGCTGGTGCACCGCCTGCAGGCGGCCGGCCTGAAAGAGATCGAGGTCACCAGCTTCGTCTCCCCCAAATGGGTGCCCCAGATGGGCGACAACGCCGAGGTCATGGCCGGCATCGAGCGCCGCGCCGACGTCCGCTACTCGGTGCTGACGCCCAACATGAAGGGCTTTGAAGCGGCCGTGCTGTCGCGCCCCGATGAGATCGTGGTCTTCGGCGCGGCCAGCGAGGCCTTCAGCCAGAAGAACATCAACTGCTCGATCGCCGAGAGCATCGAACGCTTCGCCCCCGTGGTGGCCGCCGCCCGCGCGGCCGGCATCCACGTGCGCGGCGCCATGAGCTGCACCGTCGGCTGCCCCTACGAAGGCGAGATCGCGCCCGAGCGCGTGGCCTACCTGGCCGGTCTGATGAAGGGCATTGGCGTGCAGCACATCGGCGTGGCGGACACGATTGGCGTGGGCACGCCCATCAAGGTGCGCAAGGCCATCGAGGCCACGCTGCAGCACTTCGACCTGAATGACGTCTCCGGCCATTTCCACGACACCTACGGCCAGGCCCTGTCCAACACCCTGGCGGCCCTGGCGATGGGCGTGTGGCAGTTCGACACCTCGGTGGCCGGGCTGGGCGGCTGCCCCTACGCCAAGGGGGCGACGGGCAATGTGGCGACCGAGGACGTGGTCTACATGCTGCATGGCATGGGCATCGACACCGGCATCGACCTGGACCAGCTGATCGATGCCGGCCAGTTCATCAGCGATCACCTGGGACGCCCCACGCAATCGCGCGTGGCCAAGGCGATCCTGGCCAAACGCGCCAGCAGCGCGGCCTGCGAGGCGGTGTGAATGTGCGGTTCTGAATTGCATCCCCTGCCCGAAGGCGTGCAGCGCGTGGCGCGCTACCTGCAGGAAGTCGGTCACCCCCACACGCCCCAGATGCTCGAGGGTGCGGCCCGCACCGCGCAGGAAGCGGCCGACCAGTTGGGGATCGCGGTCGGCCAGGTGGCCAAGAGCGTGATCTTCAAGCGCAAGGAAGACGGCGCCTCGGTGCTGGTGGTGGCGGCCGGGGATCGCCGCGTGGATGAAAAAAAGGTGGCCGCCCTGGTCGGCAAGATCGGCCGTGCGGATGCCGACTTCGTCAAGGACCGGACCGGGTTCTCCATCGGCGGCGTCAGCCCGGTGGCGCACGCCCACGCACCCGTGACCTTGATCGACCGCAGCCTGCAACGCTTTGACGTGCTGTGGGCGGCAGCCGGTCACCCGCATGCGGTGTTTGCCTTGAACATGGAGGCCCTGCGCGCCCTGGCCCAGGCCCCGGTGGTCGACATTGCGCAGCGGGTGGACACGGAGGCAGCACCTGTCGCCTCCGCCATCCCGCCTGTGCCCGACGCCTTGCGGCACAAGTTGCAGACCCTGCTGGCCCAAGGCAGCCTGCAGCCCTCGGCCGCCGAGGCTCCGCCCTCACCCTGCATCTCCGTCTGTCGTATGGATGCAGACCGCCAGTACTGCGTGGGCTGCCTGCGCACCCTGGATGAATTACGCTGCTGGGGCAAAGCCGATGCCACGGCCAAACGCCACATCTGGCAGCAGATCCAGCAACGCTGCGGGCCGGCTTCTTAACCTCCTGAAAGGCAAGCGACATGCGCCACATCACCATGCACCTGGACTTTGTCTCGCCCTACGCATGGCTGGCCTTCCAGCAGTTGCCCCACACCCTGGCGGGCCTGCACTGCCACGTGGAGTACCGCCCGGTCCTGCTCGGTGCCTTGCTGCAGCAACACCACAACCCGGGGCCGGCCGGCATCCCCGCCAAGCGGGTGTGGACCTACCAGCACGCCGTGTGGCTGGGCCAGCACCTGCAGATTCCGCTGCAGATGCCGGCCAAGCACCCATTCAACCCCCTGCCCCTGCTGCGCCTGGCGCTGCAAACCAGCCACGACGGCAGCATCAACCGCTATGTGGCGGAGACCATCTTCCGCCACGTCTGGCAGGGCGGCAAGGATGCTTTGGCCCCCGCGCGGCTGCAGGCCCTGCAGGCCGAACTGCAGCCGCGTTTCACCGCCGCCGCCGATGCCACCGAGGCCACCAAGCCCCTGCTGCGCAACAACACCGAAGCGGCCGCGGCCCTGGGCGTATTTGGCGTGCCCGCCTTCACCGTGGACGGGCAGAATTTCTGGGGGCTCGACAGCCTGCCGATGCTGCGCGACTACCTGGATGGGCACCCCTGGTTCCAAACAGAGGGCTGGGTAAATGCCGATGCCACTCCCTCGGGTTTGGCCTGATTTCAAGCACCGCCTTCCCCGGTAGGAATTTCCGGCCATGTCACATCCCGAAACAGACTGCGCGGGTTTGACCTGAATTTGTCAGAAGCACGTCAGTTTGACGCAAGTTCGCGTTGGATTCGCGTCAGAAGCGGGTCAGTACGGCCTCCAAGAATGTGATCGTCCGCACATGGCGGCAAGCAACAATCACATTCAGGAGACAACACCATGGCCATCAACGCTGCAAACGGCGTAGGACCGAAAGGCACAGCTGCCGCTCGGCCCATGACGCCAGAAGAACGCAAAGTGATCTTTGCGTCATCCCTCGGCACTGTGTTCGAGTGGTATGACTTCTACCTCTACGGTTCGCTGGCAGCCATCATTGCCAAGCAGTTCTTCAGCGGACTGGATGCAGGCTCCGCCTTCATCTTCGCGCTGCTGGCGTTTGCAGCCGGCTTCATCGTCCGTCCATTCGGTGCGCTGGTCTTTGGCCGCCTGGGTGACATGATCGGTCGCAAGTACACCTTCCTGGTGACGATCCTGATCATGGGCATCTCCACCTTCATCGTGGGTGTTCTGCCCAACTACGCCACCATCGGTGTGGCAGCCCCCATCATCCTGATGGTGCTGCGCATGCTGCAAGGCCTGGCACTAGGCGGCGAATACGGCGGCGCGGCCACCTATGTGGCCGAACACGCGCCCCAGGGCAAGCGCGGTGCCTACACCTCCTGGATCCAGACCACCGCCACGCTGGGTCTGTTCCTATCGCTGCTGGTGATTCTGGGCACGCGCACCGCGATGGGCGAAGAAAAGTTCCAAGACTGGGGCTGGCGCATTCCCTTCTTGGTGTCCATCCTGCTGCTGGCCATTTCGGTGTGGATCCGCATGACGCTGTCGGAATCCCCCGCCTTCCAGAAGATGAAGGCTGAAGGCAAAACCTCCAAGGCACCGCTGGCTGAGTCCTTCGGCCAATGGAAGAATCTGAAGATTGTGCTGCTGGCACTGGTCGGTCTGACAGCCGGTCAGGCCGTGGTGTGGTACACGGGCCAGTTCTACGCGCTGTTCTTCCTGACACAGCAGCTGAAGGTTGATGCCGTCACCGCCAACCTGATGATCGCCGCCGCGCTGCTGCTGGGTACGCCCTTCTTCGTGGTCTTCGGCTCGCTGTCGGACAAGATTGGTCGCAAGCCCATCATCATGCTGGGCTGCGCGCTGGCCGTGTTCACCTACTTCCCCGTGTTCAAGGCCCTGACCTCCGCCGCCAACCCGGACCTGGCCGCCGCACAAGCGAACGCCAAGGTGGTTATCGTGGCTGACCCCGCCGAGTGCTCATTCCAGTTCAACCCCACAGGCACGGCCAAGTTCACCAGCTCCTGCGACATCGCCAAACAAGCCCTCGCCAATCGCTCGGTCAGCTATGACACCGAGCAGGCACCCGCCGGCACCCCTGCCGTCATCAAAATCGGTGAACACACCATCCCCAGCTACAGCTCGGTGGGTCTGAGTGCCGACGATGCCAAGGCCAAGGGCGCTGCGTTCACCAAGAGCCTGGCAGAAACCTTGAAGCAGGACGGCTACCCCGACAAGGCCGACCCCGCCAAGATGAACAAGCCCATGATGATTCTCATCTTGTTCTATCTGGTGATCCTGGTGACCATGGTCTACGGCCCCATCGCAGCCATGCTGGTGGAGATGTTCCCCACCCGCATCCGCTACACCTCTATGAGCCTGCCTTATCACATCGGCAACGGCTGGTTCGGCGGCCTGCTGCCCACCATGTCCTTTGCCATCGTTGCCCAGACCGGCAACATGTACAACGGTCTGTGGTACCCCATCATCATTGCAGGTGCCACCGCAGTGATCGGCACCCTGTTCCTGCGTGATACCAAGGATGTGGATATCTATGCCGACGACTGATTAAAAGTCGCTCCCCACAGTTGTGCGCCCCGCCTCAAAGCGGGGCGTTTCTTTTCAGAGTGAAAACTTGTGGTGCATAGCAGCATTTTGTGTTGTTGTCATGCATCATTCGTCATCAAAACTTCAAGCAAAAGCCTTCATCGGGTGGTGCACTCCCTAAAATTTGATCAGCCCTTTGCAAGTGCAAGTCACACAAAGTTGATGGCTACCCTCAACCCACCAAGGAAATAACATGACGAAGACAACTCGCGTGATGCTGGCTGTTCTGGCCGTTTGCGGTACTTCCGCCGCCATGGCCCAAAGCAGCGTGAACGTGTATGGCCGTATCAACACCACCGTGGAAAGCCAGAAGACTGGTGACACCAGCACATCGGTGATGAACTCCAACAGCTCTTACCTCGGTTTCCGTGGTACGGAAGACCTGGGCAACGGCCTGAAGGCAGGCTTCCAACTGGAAGGCAATTTTGGCTCGGACAACGGTGCAGGCTTCAACTTCCAACGCCATAGCGAAGTGAACCTGTCCGGCAGCTTCGGTACCGTGCGCATGGGCCAGTTCTACGTGGGCTCTTACCTGGCCACTGCGGACTACATCAGCATGCACAACCACGACACCGGCACTTCTGCCGATGCCCTGTATGCTTATGTCTTCCCCGAAGGCAATCAGCTGTCCTACCGTTCGCCCGAATTCGGTGGCGTGACTGCTGAGTTCAACTACGGCTTCGGCGAAAAGAAGACTCGCACTGTTGCAGGCGGCAATGAAATCGGTTTGCCTGGCGGCGTTGGTGCAGTGCAAGGCACAGAGAAGGGGGCATTCGACGCAGCTTTGAACTATGCTAATGGCCCCCTGGGCCTCGGCTTGGGCTACACACGCGCTGAAAGCAAGCGTTTTGGCGACACCCAAAAAGAACAGCAACTGGGTTTGCGCGCAAGCTACACCATCAACAGCCTGACCCTGGGTGCCTACTACCAGTACTACAAGGTTGATTCGGAAGCGTTCGACACCAAGCGCCACGCCTACCGTCTGGCCGCCATGTACACCCTGGGCGCATCGGAATTCCACGCCAACGTGGGCCGTGCACAAAGCTACAAGGGTGATTTCGATGGCTTCAAGACCTCGGCCACCCAGTGGACCCTGGGCTATAACTACAACCTGAGCAAGCGCACCAAGGTGTACGGCTACTTTACCAAGATCAACAATGGCGACGATGCTGCTTATGGCGTGACCAACGCTGGCGACAACTTCCGCTCCATCGCCGTGGGCGTGCGTCACCTGTTCTGATCGCCCAGAGCGTAAGCTCTCTGCAAACCCTGGCTGGTGTAATGCCTCCAGGGTTTGCTCCAAGGTTGAAGCCCCAGTTCTCAGGAGTTGGGGTTTTTTTCTTGGCGACAGCCTCCAAGCTTGAAAAGTGGATGCCCCTTCTTCAGAACAAAGGAGACTCTCATGTGGAAAATTGCTGTGGCTTTTGCCATCTTCGCCGCCATTTCGTTGTACATGATCATGCAATTTGGTGATCAAGTGGACATGAGCGGAGAAAAACACGGTGCCGATGCAGTGCACGCGCCGACGCCTGCAGAAGCAAAGTGAGTAGGCCGGAAGGTCCGAAACTCCAATCCGTGAGCGCCTGGCGCTCATCCAGATTCAGTTCTCAAGTCTTTGGCGCCTGATTCGCAATAAGAGCGCACGCAGTGCGCTCTTATTTTTCAGGGTATTGAAGTAACAACACTTGCCATCAATAAGCTGCCAACGCCGGTCCACAG
>NZ_VSWF01000051.1:0-16044 GCF_009668305.1 Comamonas sp. CAH-2 | reverse complement strand
GCCGTGTCCCCATGGCAGCTCTCAGGCCATTGTCGGGGTGGGCGAAGCGGCCGGGCTTGCGGTTACAGCACCTGCAGACCGTGGGCTCAGGCCGCACCATCGAAAATGTGGCGGTGCTGGCGGGCGTTGCGCAGTCCGTTCGGCCCAGGCCGACGTGGCAGTCGCGCGTTTGCTGTGCCCGCAGGGTGCCTTGATCACCTGCGTTGTGGTTCTACAGCGTCCCCCCACGGTCGGTCTTGCCTTGCATGGGGGGCGCAAGGCATGCACCATGGGCGCAGGCCGCACGGGCCGCATGAGATTACAGATGACAAGGAGTTTGCACATGTCCATCCCTTCCAAACCCTGGGCACTGCCGATCGCGTCGGTGCTGGATCCTCGCCTGTCGCAGGTGCTGGAGTATTGGCTGGGGGCGGAGTTGCCCACCAACGCCAGTGCGCAGACGCGCCAGGCGCTGTGGTTCACCAAATCGGAAGAGGTGGACGAGGAAATCCGCCACCTGTTTGGTGCGGTGCTGCAGGAGGCGCTGGCGGGCAAGCTGGACGGCGAGGGGCTGGAGTCCCCGCTGGGATGGCTGGCGCTGCTGATTGTGCTGGACCAGTTCACGCGCAACGCCTACCGCGGCACGCCCAAGAGCTTTGCCGGCGATGCCAAGGCGCTGGCGCTGGCCTTGCAGGGCATTGACCGGGGCTGGGACCAGGACCCCAGCATCCCGGAGATGGCGCGCATTTTTGTCTATCTGCCACTGGAGCATGCCGAGAATCTGGCGATGCAAGAGAGCAGCGTGGTGGCCTTCGAAGAGCTGCAGCGCAACGCGCCCCCGCAGCTGCGCGAGTTTTTCCAGGTCACGCTGGACTATGCGCACAAGCACCGCGAGGTGATTGCGCAGTACGGACGTTTCCCGCACCGCAATCCCATCCTGGGGCGCGAGAGCACGGCTGCCGAGAAGGCCTATCTGAGCCAGCCGGGCGCGGGGTTCTGAGAGGGGCGATAGCACCCGCGGTGTCGGTCAACACTGCGGTGGCCCCTGCCCCTGCCCCTGCACCTGCAACCCTGGGTCTGTCTGTGCCGCATGCTGCGCAGGCCAAGATCGCAATCCGTCAGCGTTCGCAAGCTTGGTGGATGGCCTGGGCATTCCCGATCCGATGGCTTTGATGCGGTGGCGTGCCAGGGCGATGTTGCCGTCTACGGTGGCCGGGCCGTGGTGGTGGCGTGCAGCCCGATGCCCAAGACCGCGTGGGGAAAATCCTCTGCACAGGTAGCCCTGGTCACAGAACATGCGCAGTTGGTGGGGCACTGACAACCATGCAGCCGCAGTCAGCGGTAGCACCGATGACGGTCACACCTGCGGCCAGCCACACGCGCCGATGCTGAAAAAAACCTACCGGGGTGGATTCGACTGCCGCACGGTGCCAGCCGCTGTCTTGACGGACATGGTGGCTGAAATTGGGGCGAGAGCGTAGCCCCGCGAAGACCCAGCCGTTGCGCGCCTGCCAGTTCCGACAGCCTCCGCAATGCTGCAAGGCAGAAAGCGATGGAGCGTGGGGCATGGGCCTGGCGGTGCGACGGGCATGCCCCATTTTTGCCTTTTTGGGCAGTGCAGCTTGTAGATACTGAGCGACCAGCTATCTTTTTTGAAAATTTCAGTCTTTGGTGGGACGGCGGCCGGTCAGGGACCAACCGGCGTGCATGTTGTTCTTGTCGTTCTCGTATTCCCAGTTGGTGCCGCAGCGCTCGCAGACGTAGCGGGTGACGGTGACCATGCCAGTGGCACGTTCGCGCTTGTAGTTGCTGCCCTGGGCCAGCTCGACGTGGCCGGGGGCTTTGCGCCAGCTGCGCTGGATGCCGGCGCAGGCATCGCACATTTCGATTTTTTTGAGTTCGCTCTGGCGCTGTGGATCTTGGGTCATGGTGTTCTTTTCGGCGGGCACGCAGGGCGTGCAGGGGGCATCACTGTACCTAAATCAGGCGGACGGTGTGCTGGCGGGCGGGATGGCGTGGTGGTGGGGCAGGGTACCGGCCATCGAGTGGGTCCGATTTGGTCTGCGTCTGGCACGCCTTTGGGCTGGAGAGGTCGTGCGGGGCGCAGGCCGTGCACGGTGTCTGCACCGAGGCACCGACGGTGTGGCGCTGGGTGAGGCACGCCACCTGCCGGGCGCTGAAGGCTGGGTCTTGCACCTGCCCCAAGCGGCCAGTGCGGCGCTCTGGCCGTCGCTGGTCGCATGGGGCATGCGGGGCATGGGGTCGGTGGGGATGTCCCACTGCTGTACCACGCCCGGGCGTGGGCGCGGCAGGGGCACGGGGTCAGAACTGCACGCGTGCGCCCAGTTTCCAGGTGCGCTCGAACTGCACGGGGTAGATGGCGTCGTCGCGCACCCAGATGCCGTTCTTGCGGTCCAGCAGGTTGCTGACGCCCACGTACATGTCCAGGTGCTTGTCCAGCTGGTGGCGGTAGGTCAGGTCCGTGCTCTGGAAGGCTTTCTGCCGCTGGGCGTTGTTGTTGTCAAAGTCGCCCGCGGCCCAGGTGCTGCTGCGCCAGGTGTGCGACAGGTGCAGGTTGCCACGCTCCGCGACGCGCAGGTTGAGGCCCAGCACCACGCTGTGGCGCGACACGCCCGGCAACTCCTTGCCATCGAAAGCGCCGCCGCCGTCGTTCTCGCGGTCGATGATGGCGCGTGTCCAGGCGTAGTTGATGTGGCCGGACAGCCGCGGGGTGATCTGCACGCGGTCCTGTAGCTCCAGGCCGTACTTGTGGGATTGGTCGATGTTGGTGTTGATGCCGGAGAACGGACCGGTCTCGAAGTAGTAGATCTCGTTCGAGAGCTTGGCGTAGAAGGCCGACAGTTTCAGGCGGTGGCGTGCCGTCTGGTGGTTGGCGCCCACGGTCAGCGTGCGCGCCTTGGCGGGTTCGATGAAGCCGTTGAAGGCGGTGACGGGCGAGCCCGAGCTCCAGTCGGTGAAGAAGAAACGATCCACGTCCGGGGTGACGAAGGCATCGCTGTAGTTCGCAAACAGTGCCAGCTGCGGCGACAGGCGGTGGTTGGCACCCAGCTCCCACGAGGTCAGGCGCTGCTCGGATTGCAGGGACTGGCCGCTGAGCGGGTTGTGGCGGTAGGTGACTTCCTCGCGGCGGATGCCGGCGGACAGGGTGAGCGCCTCCAGCATGTACTGCCCCTGCAGGAACAGGCCGCGGTTGTGCTTGGTGGTGCTGCCGGATTGCGTGCGTTGGCCATCGAAGTTCTGATAACCCGCATTCAGGATCAGCGCATCGTGCTGGTACTGCGCCGCCACTTCGTTGGACGCATAGCGGTACTGGGCGGCGGGGGGAAAGCTGGGGAACAGCGAGGACTTGTCCTCATCGTGGTGGCGGGCCGACAGCTTCCACTGGCGGTTCACGCGGTACTCGGCACCCAGGCTCCAGTGGTCGCTTTGCAGCTTCTGCTGGGTGTAGGCAGCGCCGGTGTGCATGCCGGGGTGGGCGTTGAACTGTGCCTGCGTCAGCGGATTCGGGTAGCGCGTGTCGATGTGCGAGGCGCCGGCCTCCATGTCCAGGCGCAGGCCTTCCACCGGCTTGAGGGCACCGGCCACACGCCAGGTGTTGGCTTCCGATTGGTCCCGGTGGCCCGTGGGGTCGGGGCTGCTGAAACCGTTCACATGGCTGTGGTCCAGGGTGGCCGACAGATCGAAGCGCTCGCGGACCAGGCCTGCCGAGGCGATGGCGCCGCGTTGCCCGTGATCGCCCGCATAGGTTTCCAGGCTGACGCCGCTGCGCGGCTTGGTGTAGATCTGGATCGTGCCGGCGGTGGCGCCGTCACCGAACATCACGGCGCCGCTGCCCTTGGTGATTTCGATGCGCTCGATGTCGCTGAGCGAGATCGAGCCGATGAGCTGCGGGATGGAGTCGATGTTGTTGAGCCGACGGCCATCGACCGAGATCACCAGGTTCTGGAGCCGTCATTGCCATAGCCCCGCATGCTGATCTGCGGGGTGTAGCGGTTGCCGTAGCTGGGGCTGATCTGCAGCGAGCTTTGCTGCGCCAGATAGTCGAACAGCGAATGCGCGCCTGAGCGCTCGATGTCGCTGCGGGTGTGCACCTCGGACGCATAGGGCGCATCCTGGTCGTGCATGTCGATGCGTGTGGCCGAGACCACGATGGGCTCGCTGAGGCTGGACTGGGCGCTGGCAGGGGCCGCCAGCAAGGACAGGGCGGTTCCCACAGCCAGGGAACAGGGGGAAGGACGGAAGGGCATGGACATCACTCATCAGGCCGCGATCCTGCGTCCCCGCAGGCGGCGGCGTTGCGTACATGGATGCACCGCGTTCGGGGAAGGGGGCTGCTGAAGGCAGCCAACATGCCGCACTCGTCGCTGCCACCCCGCAGCGCATCCGACTCTGTACGTTTCGGCCGGTCTCCGGGCTGGTGCGTTGGTCCGGTTAACCGGACATGTGGAACGCCTTCCCAGGACGTTGTCGTCCCAGTGGCACAGGTTCCACAGACTCGCACTTACCGTTGCGGGGGCAGCACAGGCATTGCATCCATCGGGGGATGGCGCGCACCTGTTTCCCGTTTAACCCAGGGCGTGACCGACCTGGGCACCGATAACGTGGTTACCGCCTCGTGGGAGGCAGTGGACGGGGATGATACCGGGCTTCCCGCCCGCACGGGTTGCGCGGCGCAGGAGCCCGCAGCGCTGGGACGTGCATCCAGGCTGTGGAATGGCAGGGGTTGTGCTGAAAGTTGGTGCTTGCACTGTGTGCGTACACATGCGGCATCGCCCACACGCACGGAGCCTGTGGCGTGGGGTGTGTGTCCAGCGCGCTCAGCGCGAATGCACCACGCTGGCGTCGATCTCGCCATACACGGTGATGCCACTGCCGCTGCGGGCGCTGGTGTCCGAGGGCTGGTAGTACTGCGCGCGCTGGGCGCAGCCACCCAGGGCCAGTGCAAGGCACAGGGCGGTGGCGCAAAGGGTCATGGTTTTCATGGGCAACTCCTGGTCCAAGGCTAAGGCCTCGGCGGCCGGTGCCGGTAAGCAGAGGTAAGTGTCGCCCTGGCAGGCGGGGGTGTCCAGGCACAGGGGGCACCGACAGGCCTCCGAAGGCCTCGGTCATTGGACCGGGCGCAGTGGGCCGGGCCATCGCCCCATCCTTGGCCGGGGCCAGCCCGGTCCTGCACCGGGAAGGCTGGTGCGTGTCCCCTTGCCTGTGTGGTCCGGGGGCTGGTCAGGCCGGCAGGCACTGCAGCGCGGCCTGGACCAGTTGCATGGTGGCCAGCGGGTCGTCGCAGGCGATGGTGTGGCGCTGGGGCATGCTGCGCAGCCAGGTGATCTGGCGCTTGGCCAACTGGCGCGTGGCGGCAATGCCCTTTTCGCGCACCAGGTGCATGTTCAGTTGCGGGGTGTTCTTGCGGACCTGCCAGTCCAGCTCTTCCCAGACCTGGCGGTAGCCCACGCAGCGCATGCTGGGCAGGTCGGGGTGCAGGTCGCCGCGCGCGCGCAGGGCTTGCACTTCGTCGATGAAGCCGGCGTCCAGCATCGCCTGGAAGCGCTGGGCGATGCGGGCGTGCAGCCAGGCGCGGTCACTGGGTTCCAGCGAAAACAGTGTGCAATCGAAGGCGGGCTGTGCGTTTTCAGCTCTCTTTTTTGCTTGGTGAAAGCTGGACAGTGGCTGGCCAGAGATGTGCCACACCTCCAGTGCGCGCTGGATGCGCTGGCTGTCGCCGGGCGCCAGGCGGGCGGCGGTTTCCGGGTCCACCTGGGCCAGTTCGGCATGCATGGCAGGCCAGCCGATGCTGGCGGCCTGGGCGTCCAGCCGGGCGCGCACCTCGGGGTCGGCGGCAGGCATGTCGTCGATGCCGTCGAGCAGCGCCTTGAAATACAGCATGGTGCCGCCCACCAGCAGCGGGATGGCGCCGCGTGCGCGGATCTCAGCGACCAGGCGCTGGGTGTCCTGCACGAACTCGGCCGCGCTGTACGACTGCAGCGGGTCGAGGATGTCGATCAGGTGGTGGGGCACGGCGGCCCGCTCCTGCAGGCTGGGTTTGGCGGTGCCGATGTCCATGCTGCGGTAGACCAGGGCCGAGTCCACGCTGATGATTTCACTGGGTTGGCCGCGCTGGGCCAGGACGGCGGCCAGGGCCAGCGCGCCGTTGGTTTTACCGGAAGCCGTGGGGCCTGCAATCGCAATGCAGGGCAGAGGGTGGGGGGACGCAGTCAAGGCAGGGGGCAGGAAAGGGTTGAAGCCAGCCCGGCGCGCATCAGGCCGAAGTGGCCGCGCCGGAGGCGCCATAGCGGCGCACCAGCGTCCATGATGCCAAGGCTGCGGCCAGGCACCACAGGCCCAGCCCGAAAACCAAGGGGTACACAGTGCCATTGAAGCTGCGGCCCAGCACCTGCCCGGTGGCAAAGGCGCACACCATCATGATGAAACCGTTGAGGGCCGAGGCCGTGCCCGCCGCCTGCGGAAAGCTGCTGACCGCGCCGCTTTGCCCACAGGGCTGCTGGATGCCGTGGGCCACCGGGTACAGCATGCACACCGCAGCATAGGCCAGGCCGCTGCGCACGCCGGCCCAGGCCAGCGCCGCCAGCAGCACGGCGCACAGCAGGGCCAGGCCGCCGGCCACGGCCACGGTGCGGCGCACGCCCCAGCGCACCAGCAGGCGGCGGCACAGGATGGTGCCGCCGATGTAGACCATGCCGTTGGCGGCCAGCAGCAGGCCGATGTCCTGCGCGCTCCAGCCCAGCACGCCCATGAACACGAAGGGCGAGCCGGTCAGGAACACCACCAGCCCGGCGAACGAACAGCTGGTGGTGGCCGTGTAGGCCAGGAAGGTGGGGTGGCTGAGGATGCGGCGCCAGTTCTGCCACAGCAGCCGCGGGCGCAGGGCGTGCGGGTTGAAGTGCTGCACGCTTTCCTGGAAATGCAGCCACACCAGCAACCAGGCCCCGCTGCCGGCCAGCGCCAGGGTGACCATGGTGGCGCGCCAGCCCAGGTGGGTGGCCAGCAGGCTGCCCAGCAGCGGGCTGCTGCAGGCCAGCACGCCCAGGCCGGTCAGAGCCTTGGACATGACCTGCGCCCCTTCCACGGGCTGGTACAGGTCGCGCACGATGGCGCGCGCCGCCATGACGGCCGCGCCCAGGGCGGCGCCCTGCAGCACCCGCAGCACGATGAGGCTGTGCATGTCGGGCGCCAACGCGCAGCCCACGGCCGCCAGCACGTACAGGCCGATGCCGGTCAGCAGGATGGGGCGGCGGCCCCAGCGGTCGGACAGCGGGCCCCACAGCAGCTGCGAGCCGCCAAAGGCCAGCAGCAGCGCGGTAAAGGTGGTCTGGGTCTGGGCCACGCTGGCGCCCAGCTGTTCGGTCAGCAGGGGCAGAGCCGGCAGGTACAGGTCGGTCGTCAGCGGCTGCAGGCCCAGCAGCAGGGCCAGCATGGCGATGACGAACACGGGGGACATGGCCGCGCGCGCGGCGGCGGGAGGGGAAACAGAAGACACGAACAACCAGTGCGAAGTGAAACCAACGGGCGGCAGGCCATGGGGACCGGCCGCCGCGCAGGTTAGCAGTTGCACCTGGGCGTGGTGTCGCTTGTTTAAGACAGTGGCAAAAAATGCCTCTGGCGCTTGCCAGGCAAGCGCGAACAGCTATGGATTTTTAGGCGCCAACCACGCGGCCAGGGCGGCGCGGTACTGGGCCTGGCCCAGGCTGTTGGTGTTGTGGTGCGTGCCGCCTTGCACCAGCACCCACTGCTTGGGCGGCACGGCGGCGTCGTACAGCTGCTGGCCCAGGGCCGGGGGCACCAGCGTATCGGCGCTGCCGTGCACCACCAGCAGCGGCGCGCCGATGTGGGCCACCTTGTCCAGCGAGTCGAATTTCTGCGTGATCAGCGGCCCCAGCGGCAGCCAGCCCCACTGGAAGTTGCGCGCCATGTCCCGGATGTTGGTGAAGGTGCCTTCCACCACCAGGCCCTGTTCGTCGTCGACGCGCGTGGCCAGGTCGATGGCGATGGCCCCGCCCAGCGAGTGGCCGAAGATGAAGCGTGGCGTCTGGGGGTGCTGTTGCGCCAGCCAGTGCCAGGCGGCCAGCGCGTCTTCGCGGGCGCTGATCTCCGAGGGCAGGCTGGCCGGCTGGGTCTGGCCGAAGCCGCGGTAGTCGATGGCCAGCACGGCAAAGCCCAGGGCGTGCATGTGGCGCATGCGCAGGGTGGAGCCGGTGACGTTCCAGCGCGCGCCGTGCAGGTACAGCAGCACGGGTGCGCGGGGATTTTTCTGGGCGAGCCACAGGCCGTGCAGGCGCACGGCCTGCTGGTCGGCCTGGCTGTGGAAGTCGATCCACACGTCCTGCATGCCCGCCATGTCGGCACGCTGCCAGACGCGGTCGCTGGGCTGGAAGATCATGGCGCGCTGCTTGGCATCCAGCGCAGAGCAGCCGGCCACGGACAGTGCGGTGGCGACGGCGGTGGCCCAGATCAGGTGGCGCAGTTTCATGGTGGTGGTGACGCAAAACAGGGTGGTTTGGGACTATGCTTGCCGGCAAGCTTGCGCGCGGCCGTGCAGGCGTTGACCAAGGATGAATGTGACCATGCTGATCGGGCTTGCTGCCAACCGACTCCATCACCAGACCGAGGACGCTGCGCTGTTCGCACTGCTGCGCGCCATCGAACCCGGCATCCGTGAGCTGCAGCTGGGCCTGCATGCCGTGGGCCGCACCTATGATGCCATCGCGGCGGCCGACATGCTGCACCGATACCCCCAGCTGGTGCGCTACCCCTATGGCCGCGAGGGCGGGCTGATGAAGCTGGTGGCCGAGGTGGTGGGCATGGGCGACGGGCGCACGCTGGACGCCGCCATCTACCTGACCGACCCGGTGGACCCGTCCTCCATCTTCCCCGAGGCGCTGGCCCTCAAGCGCCAGTGCGTGATCCACGGCAAGGCCTTTTTGTCCACGGTGGCCAGCGCGCGCGACTGGATCGAGATGGAGCGCATCCATGCCGGCCTGCCCCAGGATCGCAATGCCGATCGTTTCCACGACTACGAGAACCAGACCCTGGCGCTGATTGCCCACGATGCGCTCAAGCCGCAGATGCTGGAGTTTGCGGCGCAGAACTTTGCCTTGCTGTCGCGCTTTCGCCGCCGCGTGGGCACGGGCACCACGGGCCAGAAGCTCAACGAACTGGCCTGGAGCAAGGGCTGGCCGCAGGACCTGCCCTGGGTGGACCGCTACAACAGCGGCCCGCTGGGGGGCGATGCGCAGATTGCCGATCTGGTGCTGGAGCGCCGCTGCCAGCGCGTGATCTTCTTCGAAGACCCGCACGTGGCACGCCAGCACGAGGCCGACATCCAACTGCTGGAGCGCGCCGTGACCACGGTGACGCACGAAGCGGTCTGCACCACCACGCTGAAGGTGGCACAGCGCTGGTGCGATGCCGCCTTGCTGCGCGCCTGAGCGTTCCCATCCCAAGTCATCAAAAAAGCAGCCCGCAGGCTGCTTTTTTTGTGGGGACGCCCGCTGTCGGCCGGCCTCAGAAGTGGTGGCGGATGCCCACCGACAGCGACTTGCGGTCTTCGCCCGCGGCCAGGTCCTCGGCGGCAAAGTGCGCGCCGTGGCGGTTTTGCAGCACGGTGTAGAAGGCGTAGAGCTTGGTGCGCGCGCTCAGGTGGTGGTTGTAGCCCACGGTCCACTGGTCGGCCTCGGCCTGGCCGGGGGCGTTGGCGTGGCCGAAGTTGGCGTGCAGCTCGCCGGCGCCCATCGCATAGGCCACGGCGGCGCGGGTCACCTGGGTCTTGGCCTGCACCCCGGCGACCAGGTCCTGGCTGCGCTGGTGGTAGCCCGAGACGGTCCAGTCGCCCTGGGTCCAGGTGGCGCGCACAGCGTACTGCCGGGCATCGGCCCATGCGCCGTAACCGGCGCCGAAGGACCAATGGCCACGCTCGTAGTTGGCGGCCAGGTCATAGGCGTTGTGGCCCTGGTGGGCGGCGTCGCGCTCGTGGAAGCTGACGGTGGATTCCAGCGTCAGGCCATGCCGTGTGGGCGACCTGTAGCCCAGGCGGTTGGCGGCGTTTTCCACACCGGCGTACAGCGCATCGGCGCTGATGCCGTAGTCCTCGTTGTGCAGGCTGGTGCGGTCGGCCACGGCGTAGTACGAGGGGTTGAAGAAGCGGCCCATGCGCACGGTGCCGAATGCGCCTTCCAGGAACACTTCGCTGCGGTTGCTGAAGAAGCTGCCGGCCTGGCTGGTGGCGCCGTCATCGGTCTGGATGGCGCTTTCCAGCACGAAGCCGGCCTTCAGGCCCTGGCCCAGGGCTTCCACGCCCTTGAAACCGAGGTAGGCGTCGCTGCTGCTCAGGCCGTGCACGCGGCGGTGGCCGGTCTGGGTGGATTCCAGGGCTGTGTCCAGACGGCCGTAGAAGGTGACCGCGCTGGCATCGGCCAGAGCGGTGCTGGAGAAGGCGAACAGGCCGCAGGCGGCCAGGGTCTTGGGGGAAAAAACTGTCACGTCACACTCGGAAAAAGCAAAGCCGGGCCTGGGCCCGGCAAACGATCACGCACACCGCAGCGGGATGGGCCACGGTGTGGGAGGCACGCAGGCAGACCGTGGGGTCTGGCTGGTGTGGGCGGCGTTTATACCTGCAGCGGTTCAACCCAGGGGCGTTCTGAGGTATGGAAACCATAGCTGCCTGCGCGCATTGGGCAAGGGCTGGAGGCCTTTTCGGGGAAGATGCCTGGCCCTGGTGTGCGGTCCAGCGCCGTTGGGCACTTGGCAGGGACCGGGCCCTCCGCCCCCGGCTGGCGCTGGGCGTGCGGTTGGGGGACGGCGCTGTGCCCGCGTTCGACCTCAGAGCCTGGACAGGGAGGCCGGTGCCCTTGCGCTGGGGCACCGGCCTTGGGGGGCTGCGGCTCAGCTGCGCTGGGGCTCCAGCGTCTGGGTGTAGAGCGACTGGCCGTTCAGGTCTTTGAGCGTCACGGTCAGCGCCTGGCTGCGGTGGTCGATGTCCAGTTGGCCAAAGAACTGGTAGCCCTCGCTGGGCGCGGCATTCGGGCGGGGCGAGGCCTTGCTGTAGACCACCTCCAGGCCAAAGGTCTTGTCGGCCTGGTTAGGGCCGAAGGTGCCGGCGTTCAACGGGCCGGAGACGAATTCCCAGAACGGATCGAAGTCCTGGAACTGCGCGCGCTCGGGGCTGTAGTGGTGGGCGGCGGTGTAGTGCACGTCGGCCGTCAGCCAGACCAGGTTTTTGATCTCCGCCTCCTTGATGCCCTTGAGCAGGCGCGCCATCTCCAGCTCGCGCCCCTTGGGCGTGCCGTGCTCGCCGTTGGCCACGGCCTCCCAGCGCGAAACACCTTGTTCATCCTTGCCATCGGGCACAAACAGGCCAATGGGCATGTCGCAGGCAATCAGCTTCCAGGTGGCCTGGCTGGCCTTGAGCCCCTGGATCAGCCACTCGATCTGCGGGCGGCCCAGCAGGTCGGTGTCGGCGCTTTCCTGGGTCTGCAAATTGGTGGTGTTGGGGCCGCGGTAGCTGCGCATGTCGAGCACAAACACATCGGCCAGCGGGCCTTGCGGCAGCACGCGATAGATGCGCTGGGACTCGGCCGCGCCAAACGGGCGCAGGGGCGCGTATTCCATGAAGGCGCGCTGGCCGCGGGCGGTGAGCAGCTCGACGTTCTTCTCGGTGTAGGCGGCGTTGCCCAGCAGGCTCTTGCTGCTGGAGTAGTTGTTGGTGACCTCGTGGTCGTCCCACTGCCAGATCTGCGCCACTTCGCTGCCGAAGGCGCGCACATTCGCATCCATCAGGTTGTAGCGGTAGCGGCCCCGGTATTCATTCAGGGTTTCGGCCACCTTGGCGACCTCGGGCGTGACCAGGTTCTTCCACAGCGTGCCATCGGGCAGGCGCACTTCGGGCAGGATGGGGCCGTCGGCGTAGATGGTGTCGCCGCTGTGCACGAACACGTCGGGGTTGGTCTGGCGCATGGCTTCGTAGATGCGCATGCCGCCAAAGTCCTCGTTGATGCCCCACCCTTGGCCGGCGGTGTCCCCGCTCCACACCAGGCGCAAGCCCTTGCGTGCCGGCTGGTGCGCGGCCTGCGGGGTGCGGAAGTGCCCCTGCTGCACCGGCGAGCGCACGTTGGCGCTGGCAAAGTCTTCCAGCGTGACGCGGTAGAAAATGTCCTGGCCGGCCGGCAGGCCCTGCAGGTCGATGCGGCCCGTGCCGTCGCTGCTGGCCAGCAGGTCGGGGCCGCGCACGCGCTGGCTTTGGGCAAAGCTGGCGGTGGTGGACCACTCCAGCCACATGCGGGCATCGCGGCTGGCGCGCGCCCAGACGATGGCGCTGTGGGCCAGCACGTCACCGCTTTGCACCCCCGAGGGCAAGAGGGCGCGGGCGCTGTCGCGGGTGATGGCGGCAGGGGCGGTCTGGGCCTGCAGCACCTGGGGCAGCAGCCCGGTACTGCCCAGCAGGGCGCCAGAAGTCAATCCCCAACCCATGAATCGGCGGCGTTCCATCGTGCAATTCCTTGTTGATCGAAGTCAATAACAAGGCGCAGGGTAGGGGGCGCATGTGACATCCCGATGAACGGAGGAGGGGCTCCGGGCCGTCCCCGTTGGCCACAAAAAAGGAACCCGAGGGTTCCTTTTGTGGGGAGTGCGAGCGTCGCGGCTGGCGCTCAGATCACGCCCTGGGCCTGCATGGCTTCGGCCACCTTCACAAAGCCGGCGATGTTGGCACCGTCGATGTAGCTGATGGAGCCGTCTTCGCGCTTGCCGTACTTCACGCAGGCGGCGTGGATGCCTTGCATGATCTGCAGCAGGCGGGCGTCGACTTCCTCGGCGGGCCAGCTCAGGCGGGCCGCGTTTTGCGACATTTCCAGGCCCGAGGTGGCCACGCCACCGGCGTTGGAGGCCTTGCCGGGCGCATACAGCACGCCAGCGGCTTCGAAGGCCTTGGCGGCTTCGATGGTCGAGGGCATGTTGGCGCCTTCGGCCACGCAGATCACGCCGTTGGCGATCAGGGTCTGGGCATCGGCGGCGTCCAGCTCGTTCTGGGTGGCGCAGGGCAGGGCCACGTCGACCTTGATGCCCCAGGGGCGCTGGCCGGCCAGGAATTGCACGCCGGGCACCTGGGCCGCGTAGTCGCTGACGCGGCCGTACTGGTGGTTCTTGATTTCCATGAGGGTGGCCAGCTTCTCGGTGGTGAAGCCGTTGGGGTCGTAGACGGTGCCGGACGAGTCGGACACGGTCACGACCTTGGCGCCCAGCTGCATGGCCTTTTCCACGGCGTACTGGGCCACGTTGCCCGAGCCGGAGACGGACACGGTCTTGCCCTCGAAGGACAGGCCGCGGGTCTTGAGCATTTCGTCGGCGAAGTACACGGTGCCGTAGCCGGTGGCTTCAGGACGGATCAGCGAGCCGCCGAAGGTCAGGCCCTTGCCGGTGAACACGCAGGCGGCGCTGTTGGACAGCTTCTTGTACATGCCGGCCATGAAGCCCACTTCGCGGCCACCTACGCCGATGTCGCCCGCAGGCACATCGGTGTCAGGACCGACGTGGCGGAACAGCTCGGTCACGAAGGCCTGGCAGAAGCGCATGACTTCCGCGGGGCTCTTGCCCTTGGGGTCGAAGTCCGAACCGCCCTTGCCGCCGCCCATGGGCAGTGTGGTCAGCGCGTTCTTGAAGGTCTGTTCGAAGGCCAGGAACTTCAGCACCGACTGGTTCACCGAGGGGTGGAAGCGGATGCCGCCCTTGAAGGGGCCAATCGCCATGCTGTGCTGGATGCGAAAGCCGCGGTTGACCTGCACCTGGCCCTTGTCGTCCATCCAGCTGACGCGGAACTGGATGATGCGCTCGGGCTCAACCAGGCGCTCCAGCAGGGCGTTGTCGGCGTACTTGGGGTGCTTCTCGATGAAGGGCCACAGCGACTCCATCACTTCCGTGACGGCTTGCAGGAACTCGGGTTGACCAGGGTTGCGCGTGGCAACGTCTTGCAGGAATTGCTCGAGGGTGGCGTACTTCATGAGGTGGTTCTTTCAGGGCACAAAACAAAAGCGCCGCAGCGCAGCAAAAAATTATGCCAAAAATGTATGCATGTATGCACCAAAACAGGCATGACTTGTAGAAGATTGGTGCATAGATGCCTTTCTGTGGTGCATGCGTGCACCAAGTTTGTGTGTTTGCGGCAGACGCGGGCATGCCACCCGGTCAAGGTGGTTGAGCGCTCAATGCTTCTGAATTGATAGCTGGTTGGTGCCAGGTGGACCGGGCCTCGTATGCGGCGATGGCAGTCATGGCGTGGCACGAATGGCGACCTGGCGCGGTGCTGCTATGGATACGGAAGCTGGTGGCGCGCGGCTGTCATGCTGCTGCAATAAAAAAGCGCTTGAAGCCCTGAAGCTTCAAGCGCTGACAGCTATGAAAAATGAGGTGGCGGATTTGGAGGGAGACGCCGGTCACCGTCCAGGCCGTTGCCGCAGCCTCAGATCAGCTCGAACGGGATGGCGCCCCACTGGATGGTGTGGGCCGCCAGGCCATAGGCCAGGGCCTGGGCGGCGCTGGTGTCGGTGAGGTGGCGCACCTCGGTCGCGTGCGGCGTGGTGTGGCAGCGCAGCAGCCAGTCGGACGGCGGGGCGTGGCTGGCGGTGTCGGTGATGCAGATCAGCTTGGCGCCCAGCTTGCGCGCGCGCTCGCACAGGTCGGCCATGTCGGCCCGGATGCCGCCCAGGGCAAACAGCACCACCATGTCACGCGGGGCGATGCGGGCCAGCACGTCCTCGATGGTCTCGCCGGCGGCGGGCGCGCCGTAGACGGGCTTGTCCAGGCTGCTCATCAGGTGGCCGCGCAGCGAGCGTGCCAGCATGTGGTTGTGCTGCAGGCCCACGCAGAAGATGGCCGGTGCCTGGTGCAGGGCCGAGGCCATGGCATCCATGGTGCTGGCCGGTATCTGCGCCAGCGTGGCGGTCAGGTTGTCCTGCAGTTGCTGCCACAGCAGCGCGCAGTTGGGCGTGCTGGGGGACAGGGCGATTCCGGCACTGGGCAGTGGCAGGCCGGAGGTGGTGGCCTCCAGCCGCGCGGTGCGGCGCGCCTCTTCGTAGCTGTCATAGCCCAGGCGGCGGATGAAGCGCGTGACGGTGGCGTTGGACACGCCGGTCAGCTGGGCCAGCTCGCTGGCGCTGTAGCCGGCCAGGTTGATGGGGTAGTCCAGCACCACCTGGGCCAGCTTGCGCTCGGTGGGCGAGAAGCTGTCCAGCGCGGCGCGCACGCGGGCGAAGAAGGGGACGGTGATGGCGTCCTTGGCAGGGGGGAGGGTGGTCGCCATGGTGGTTCAGCGGCCTCGCAGGAACAGGCCGTCCAGCTCTTTCATGCTCAGCTGGCGCCAGGTGGGGCGGCCGTGGTTGCATTGGTCGGAGCGTTCGGTGGTTTCCATCTGTCGCAGCAAGGCGTTCATTTCATCCAGAGTCAGTCGTCGGTTGGCGCGCACGGCGCCGTGGCAGGCCATGGTAGCGAGGATTTCGTTGCGTGCGCGCTGGATCACGCCGCTGGCGTCCTGTTGTTCCAGCTCGGCCAGTACGCTGCGCGCCAGTTCCACCGCATCGCCCTGGGCCAGGGTGGCGGGCACGGCCCGCACGGCCAGGGTCTTGGGCGAGAAGGGTACGACCTCCAGGCCCAGCACGCGCAAGGTGTCGGCATGGGCCTCGGCCGTGGCCACTTCCTGCGGCGTGGCGGCGAAGGTGGCGGGGATCAGCAGCGGCTGGCTGGCGATCGGCTGGTCGTTGCCCAGCTGTTCCTTCAGCCGCTCGTAGACGATGCGCTCGTGCGCGGCGTGCATGTCCACCACCACCATGCCCTGGGCGTTCTCGGCCAGGATGTAGACCCCGTGGATCTGCGCCACGGCGCGGCCCAACGGCCAGGTGGTGTCGGCGCTGGGGCTGTCCGGTGCTGGCGGCTGGGCCGTGAGCGTGTTCTCGGTTGCTGTAGCTGTCAGCGCAGCTGTGGCGGGCGTTGCCGCCGTATTCCATGCCAATCCGGTCGCCGCTGCGGGGGGGGGGCTGGCGCTGGGGG
>NZ_VSWF01000050.1:0-16968 GCF_009668305.1 Comamonas sp. CAH-2 | reverse complement strand
CATACAGCCCTCGGTGGGCAGCCGGGGTGACAGCTACGACAACGCGCTGGCCGAGACCATCAACGGTCTGTACAAGGCCGAGCTGATTCACCGCCGGGGCCCCTGGAAGACCAGGGAATCCGTGGAGCTGGCCACCTTGCAGTGGGTGCACTGGTTCAACCATGTCCGACTACTCACGCCGATTGGGGGCATCCCTCCGGCAGAAGCTGAGGCAAACTACTGGAGGCAACTAGCCGTCAGCGACACCTCGGCAGAGGTGTCAACTTAAACCAATCGGCCTCCTCAAAACCCGGTGCGATTCAGTTCGTTCACTTGGCATTTGTCGTTCTGCTTCTGCGGAGATCGTAAACACGTTCTAAGAACGTGTTCAAAGTCTCCTGTGCAGAAGGCCCAAGAATGCCAAGTGGACGAACTGCAGGCTGGTGTTGAGCCAGCGCTCGCAGTTCTTCCACAGCCGCCGATTCTTCTCCAGCCAGGCAAAGCTGCGCTCGACGATCCAGCGCTTGGGCATGACCTTGAAGGTGTGCAACTCGCTTCTCTTGGCAATCTGTACCGTGACGTGCCCACCCACAATCTCCTGCACACCCTGCGCAAAGGGCTTGCCTGTGTAGCCGCTGTCGCACAACAGGCTTTGCACCCTGACCAAGGAGAGCTTGCAGCGCTTGAGTGCCTGCAGCGCGCCCTTGCGGTCCGTCACCTCGGCCGTGGTCACGGCTACTGCGTGCGGCAGCCCCTGGGTGTCCACCGCAATGTGACGCTTGATGCCCGAGACCTTCTTGCCCGCGTCATAGCCCTTCAGGCCCGCCGTGTCCGTGTTCTTCACGCTCTGCGCATCGATCATCAAGAACGCGCTGCAGGCGTTGCGCACCCGTCTCGCGCGGGCCGCGCCAACCTGATTTTTTTAAAGCCTGCTCCAGCAGGCTGCCACCCTCGCGTGGCTCGCTCTAGATCGCAAAGTACGAGTGCACGGTGCGCCACTTGGGAAAGTCGCCGGGCAGTGCGCGCCACTGGTAGCCTGTGCGCAGCAGATACAGCACCGCACAGAACACCTCGTACAACTCCACCTTTCGGGGCGCCGTCTTTCTGCGCGCACTCTCCAGCAATGGACGGATCGCTTCGAACTGCTCGCGCTTGATATCGCTCGGGTAACCTTTTCTCATCTCGCAAGCTTCTCACATCAGACGAGACTTTGAACACGTTCTAAGCGGCCAGGGCTTCCAGCTTATCGGCCAGCTTCGACAACCACAGCAGGCGCTCCGCATCGTAGCTGTAGGCGTTGTACGTGGCTTCAATCTCGGATGGCACGTGGCCAAGGATGGCCTCTGCCACTTCACTCGGGCACCCAAGCGATGGCAGCATCGTGCGGGTCGTCCGGCGCAGGTTGTGCGGTGTCCAGTCTGTGACTGGCAGCACACCCCTGGTTTTCCCCTCGCGTTTCGACTTCGGGCTGTAGGGCTGCAGGTCGTAGATATACGTCGAAAACGTGTGCTGCGTGTATGGCTTGTCGCCCACGCCGCGGAACAAGAACTCCCCCTTGTCGGTATCTTGCAGCCGACGCAGAACAATCTCCCTTGCGCGACCCAGCAACGGCACACGCAAGTCGGTTGCATCCTTGAATCGCGCATTCTTTGTGAGTTCCTTCGGAACCGTCCACCACAAGACCCCCTCCTTCTCTGCAAGGTGCTCGGGCTTCATTCCCAAAATCTCAGACCCCCGCGTGCCTGTCCACAGGTACATCACCACTGTGTCAGCCCCAACCTTGTGCATGTTGGGCAGCCAGCGCAGCAGCAACCCCACCTCTTCCTCCGTCAGCGCCCGACGCTTCTGGCCAACGTGCTTGCCGCCGATGATCTTCCCCTTGGACTTCAGCCGTCCCTTCATCACGGCCTGCCACCAGTTGGGCACATCCCCATCCAGGCGGCCGGCATCGAGCGCATAGTCCCAGGCCGACCCCATAAGGGAGCGGAGCTTTTGGGCAATCGTTGGAACGTGCTTGCGCGAATCCAGCAGGGCAAACGCATGCTGACGCTTCACAAGATTGGCAGGCATCGCCGCAAGCTCGGGGGAACCATCCAGGGCGGACAGCAGGATGCGTGCAGCTGCTTTAGCACCGGCTGGCTTGCGCTCTTGCTCGATGTGCCCCTGGATGAAATCCAGCACCAGTTGACGCACCCTGTACTCGTCGTCAACGGGCTCCTGCACAACAGGCTTTTTGGCTGCCTTCTTCTTTTCGGCCGGGTCGACCCCTGCCTCTTTGGATGCGCGCGCGCTGTCCCACTCCCGGATTGCTTCGTGCAAAGGCATACTTGGCCAGGCGCCCAGCTTCACCTGCTTCAGCCCGCTTGCACCCTTGTACCGATAGGTCCAGGTCTTGCCCTTTTTGTTGGCCAGCAACCGCAGCCCAGGGAACCCCTCGATTGCCATGTACTCGCCATCACTGAGCAGCTTTGCTGCCCTCGGGTCAAACACCATTCGCCACCTCGCTACGGGAATTTGCCAAATACTGAAAGATAGAATCAACCAAGCTCAACCACGCTCGGATGCGATCAAGTATAAGGCTGGTGTAGTTTTTGGTGTAGTTTTTCTGATTTTTAAAGTGTTTTCAGAGGGGAATGCAGTTCTACCATTGAACTACACCCGCCTTGCAACTGGACTGCCGGTTGACGGCAGCGCGCAAAGCGGACGCTAATCTAACACAAATGCATGCTGACTCCCGCACAGTCTCTGCGCATTTTCGGCCTCCCGTATGACCAATGACCTTGACCCCCTGCCCTACGCCGTTCTGATGGTCTGCATGGGCAACATTTGCCGCAGCCCCACCGCCCACGGCGTGCTGCGCGACATGGTGCACGCGCGGGGTTGGAGCGCCTGGCTGCGCGTGGACTCGTGCGGCACGCACGCCTACCACGTGGGCGAAGCGCCGGACCGCCGCAGCCAGAAGCACGCCCTGCAGCGCGGCTATGACCTCAGCGATCTGCGGGCGCGCCAGCTGACGCGCGAGGACTTTGAGCAGCACGACCTGGTGCTGGTGATGGACCACGAGAACCTGGCCCGCGCCCAGGCCCTGTGCCCTCCGACACAGCGCCACAAGCTGCACCGGCTGACCGAGTTCTGCCGCGAGATGCGCAGTGCCGTGGTGCCCGACCCCTACTACGGCGGCGACCAGGGCTTCGAGCATGTGCTGGACCTGATCGAGGATGCCTGCCAAGGCGTGCTGTCCCACGTGCACAAAGAGCACTTGACACGCTGAAGCACGTCCACGTCGCCGCACCGGCAGGGCTGGTGTCTTGATGGCACAGGTCTTTTCAGGCGGACGCCAGCCCCGGCAGGCCTGCGCCACGACAGGACCGCCCCCCCACCAAAGGCAGCCCAGGCATGAGGTCTCTGCCCGCAGGCCGCGGCAATCCCGTTAAGGTGCGCCCTTTGCTTTTTCGATCCAGGTATTCCGGTTTTCCGTGCATCGCATCCAACTTCACTACAGCCTGCAAGACAGCGCCTCCAGCCACATCATCCAGCACCCCTTGCTCGACATGCTGCAGGCGGTGGCCGACCAGGGCTCCATCTCCGGCGCGGCCCGGGTGCTGGGACTGTCTTACCGGCATGTCTGGGGGGCCCTCAAGAAGTGGGAAGCGCAGCTGGGCCGGGAAGTGATCCTGTGGGGCAAGGGCCATTCGGCCCAGCTCAGCCCCTTCGGGCTGCGCCTGCTGCTGACGGAACGCCAGGCCCAGGCGCGCCTGGCACCCCACATCGAAGCCGTCCAGGCCGAGCTGGAGCGCACCTACGCGCTGGGCTACGACGAGCACACCCCCATCCTGTCGCTGCACGCCAGCTACGACAGCGCCTACAGCCTGCTGCGCCAGTTTGCCGGCGCGCACCCGCAGCACGCCGTGCACCTGGACCTGACGCCCTGCGTCAGCGTGGACGCCCTGCGGGCCCTGCACGAGGGCCGCACCACCCTGGCCGGCTTTCACGTGCTGCAGGCGGCGGGCAAGCACTCCATGGCGGCGCACATCTACAAACCGCTGCTGCACCTGCAGCACTACCGCTTCATCCGACTGGGCCTGCGCGCCCAGGGGCTGATCGTGGCCGCCGGCAATCCGCACCAGCTGCACAGCCTGCAGGACGTGGCGCGCCAACAGGTGCGCTTTGTCAACCGCCCGCTGGGCACCGGCACCCGCGTGGTGCTGGCCGACCTGATGGCGCAGGCCCAGCTGCAGCCCAGTGACATCCTGGGCTTCGACGATGAAGAGCCCAGCCACAACGCCGTGGCCCAGGCCGTGGCCCAGGGCCAGGCCGATGTGGGACTGGGCATTGCCTCCGCGGCGCAGGCCAAGGGCCTGGACTTCATCCCGCTGTGCCAGGAGCACGACCTGCTGGTCTGCCATGCCACGCTGCTGCAGCACCCGGCCCTGCAAGCGCTGTGCACCCTGCTGCGCACGCCCGCCTGGCAAAACCGCCTGCACAGCCAGGGGGGCCACGACAGCACCGGCTGCGGCGACATCTACACCCTGGACCAGTGCCTGCCCTGGTGGACCTGCGCACCTGCCACAACCGCAGCCAACACCTAGTAAAAACCCTGTATTTCACCCCATCCAGGCGTTAAAAATCCTGGATTTACACCTTCCCGTCACAAAGCCGTCAGCAACTGGGGGGTGCGCTCCGTAGAATCGCGCGACTGTGCATTCCTACACGTCTGCAAGAGGCGTCGGCCACACGTCGGCAGCCCACTTGCGGCACACATCGCGCTTTTTGGAGACACCATGCAAGCACTCTTACGACTCTCACGGGGTATCGACGGGCTCAACGCCTGGGTCGGTAAATATGTCATCTGGCTCATCCTTGCGGCCACCGTCATCAGCGGTGTCAACGCGGTGGTGCGCAAGGTCTTCCACACCAGCTCCAATGCCTTCCTGGAAGTGCAGTGGTACTTCTTTGCAGCGTCCTTCCTGCTGGCCGCAGGCTATACCCTGCTGGAAAAGGAACACGTCAAGGTGGACGTGATCAACGCCCGCCTGTCCCTGCGCACGCGGGTCTGGATTGACGTGCTGGGCTTCGCCCTGTTCCTGACCCCCATGTGCGCCCTGGTGCTGTACTACGGCGTGCCCTTCTTCCTGCAGGCCTGGAACACCGGCGAAATGTCCAGCAACGCTGGCGGCCTGATCCGCTGGCCCGTGTACCTGATGATGCCCCTGGGCTTTGGCCTGCTGCTGCTGCAGGGCCTGTCCGAGCTCATCAAGCGCATCGCCTTCCTGATGGGCCTGATCGACGATCCGACCGTGAAGATCGTGGAAAAGACCCCCGAAGAAGAGCTGGCCGAAGTCATCCGCAAGGCGGAAGAAGAAGCCGCGCGCAACGCCGCCAAGAGCGCCTGATCGCGGAGGGAGATAGCTATGGAATTCATTGCAAACAATATGGCCCCGATCATGTTCGCCGGCCTGATCTGCTTCTTGCTGCTGGGCTTCCCGGTGGCGTTCAGCCTGGGTGCCTGCGGCCTGTTCTTTGCCGTGGTCGGGATTGAGCTGGGCGTGCTGCCCGAAGCCCTGATGCAGGCCTTGCCGCTGCGCATCTACGGCATCATGCAGAACGAAACCCTGCTCGCCATTCCGTTCTTCACGCTCATGGGGCTGATCCTCGAGCGCAGCGGCATGGCGGAGGACCTGCTGGACACCGTGGGCCAGCTGTTCGGCCCCATCCGTGGTGGCGTGGCCATCGCGGTGATTCTGGTGGGTGCCATGCTGGCGGCCACCACCGGTGTGGTGGCGGCGTCCGTGATCTCCATGGGCCTGATTTCGCTGCCCATCATGCTGCGCTACGGCTATGACCGCCGCATCGCCTCGGGCGTGATTGCCGCCTCCGGCACGCTGGCACAGATCATTCCGCCATCCCTGGTGCTGATCATTCTGGCCGACCAGCTGGGTCGCAGCGTGGGCGACCTGTACAAGGGCGCCTTCGTCCCCGGCTTCATGCTGGTGGGCTTTTACATGCTGATGATTTTCGCCATCGCCATCTTCAAGCCCGCGATGGTGCCGGCCCTGCCGCCCGAAGCGCGCAGCCTGAAGGAAAAGGACGGCTCCAGCGGACTGACTTCGCTGCTGCTGCTGACCATCCTGTGCGTGGGCGTGTCGGTGTTTGCCGCCCACAACATGGAAACCATCCACACCTGGTTCACCGGTGAAGTGGTGGAAAAAGTGGCCAAGGACGAGACCATCGTCTTCGCGATGTGCTTCGGCGTGGCGCTGGCCTTCGTGGCCGCGTCCATCAACCGTGTCACCGGCCTGGGTCTGCTGTCGCACGTGGCGGAAAAGGTCACCTTCGTGCTGATCCCCCCGCTGCTGCTGATCTTCCTGGTGCTGGGCACCATCTTCCTGGGCATTGCCACGCCCACCGAAGGCGGCGCCATGGGTGCCCTGGGCGCCATGATCCTGGCCGTCAGCCGCAAGCGCCTGAGCTACCAGTTGCTGCGCCAGGCCCTGGTCGGCACCACCAAGCTGTCGTGCTTCGTGCTGTTCATCCTGATCGGCGCCACCGTCTTCGGCCTGACCTTCCAAGGTGTGGACGGACCGCTGTGGGTGGAACACCTGCTGGCGGACCTGCCAGGCGGCCAACTGGGCTTCCTGATCCTGGTGAACGTGATGGTGTTCTTCCTGGCGTTCTTCCTGGACTTCTTCGAGCTGTCCTTCATCGTCGTGCCGCTGCTGGCCCCCGTGGCCGACAAGCTGGGCATCGACCTGATCTGGTTCGGCGTGCTGCTGGCGGTGAACATGCAGACGTCGTTCATGCACCCACCGTTCGGCTTTGCGCTGTTCTTCCTGCGCTCGGTTGCGCCCGACAAGGAGTACACCGACAAGGTCACCAAGAAGCGCATCGCTCCGGTGACCACCATGCAGATCTACAAGGGCGCGATTCCGTTCCTGTGCATCCAGCTGCTGATGGTCGGCCTGATCATTGCCTTCCCGGGCATCGTCTCCAGCGGCCTGGATGAGAAGGTGGACTACGACCTGGACGCCATCCGCGAACAGATGGAATCCTCCATGCCGGCACCGATCGACTTCGACAATCCGTACATGGAGCAAAGCAACGGCACGGGCAGCGCCCCCGCCGAGGACGATCCACTGAAGGCCTTGCAAGACTCGCTCAAGTAAGCTGCCGGCTTCACATCGCCCAGCCCCTGCCGCTGACGCCGCAGGGGCTTTTTTCATGCCCACGTGCAGCAAAAAACATAGCTGCCTGCGCTGTTGCAGCAGCCAATCCCTTGCCAAAACGTTTGGAAAGCTGGATGCAACAAGCGGCAAATGCTCCTATTTTTCAAGGATTTACCCTGATTTCCCTCGGAAAATCGGGCCCCGCACCACCGTCCTGGAGGTGTCTTTGGGTACACTGCGCCCCGGGTGCCCGCCACATGCGGTGGTGATGGCAGGTGAATGTTCATGTGCAAGTCGGGCCGCTTGCATGCACTCAGCGAAAGTCCGTCCGTGCACCCCCATGACCCCCAGGGCAAGGCCCCCCTGCACCCTCAATTTCCCGCGCCCAGCGCGCGCATCCCTACTCTGCAGGCCGTGACCGACAAAGCCTCCGCCGGCTTTGCCCGCATGCTGCACATCGAATCCATGAGCGGCATCGTGCTGCTGATTGCCGCCGCCGTAGCCTTGTTGTGGGCCAATTCGCCCTGGGCACAGACCTACTTTGACACCTGGCATGCGCCGCTGTCGCTGACCATCGGCCCCTGGTCGGTCAACACCGACCTGCACTTCTTCGTCAACGACGTGCTGATGACCATCTTCTTCCTGGTCGTGGGCATGGAGATTCGTCGCGAGATCCACAACGGCGCCCTGTCCAACCTCAGCCAGGCCGCGCTGCCGGTCATCGCTGCGATTGGCGGCGTGGTCGTGCCCGCACTGATCTATGTGGCTTTTGCCGGCAGCGATCCGGAACTGCTCAACGGCTGGGCCATCCCCACGGCCACCGACATTGCCTTCGCCGTGGGCGTGCTGGCCCTGCTGGGCAAGTCCATCCCCGGGCCACTGCGCATCTTCCTGCTGGCGCTGGCCATCATCGACGACATCGTGGCCGTGCTGATCATTGCCTTCTTCTACTCCGGTGGCCTGGACTACAGCGGCTTTGGCGTGGCCTTGGTCGGCCTGCTGCTGGTGCTGCTGTTCAACCGCATGGGCGTGGCGTCGGCCTGGATGTACGTGCTGCCCGGCGCCGTGCTGTGGCTGGGCCTGCTGCAGACCGGGGCCCACCCTACGCTGGCCGGCGTGGTGCTGGGCCTGATGACGCCGGTCGCCATGCGCCCCGCGCCGCGCCACCACCTGGAGGTGGCGCAGACGGCCCTGGCGCGCGTGCACCTGCATGCCCGCAGCGGCGACTTTGATGCCGCAGTGCTGCGCCACGAGTTGAAGATTGCCACCCTGGCCCAGCGCGACCTGCTGCCGCCCGTGTTTCGCCTGCCCATGATGCTGCACCCCTGGGTGGCCTTCGGCGTCATGCCCATCTTCGCGCTGGCCAATGCCGGCGTGCAGTTCGGCGGGGTGGACCTGTCGGCCAGCGGACCCGCCACCGTGGCCCTGGGCGTGATGGTGGCCCTGGTGCTAGGCAAGCCAGTGGGCGTGCTGCTGGCCACCTTTGTGGCCGTCCGGCTGCGCCTGTGCACCATGCCCCAGGGCGTGACCTGGCCCGGCGTGCTGCTGGTCGGCATGCTGGCAGGCATTGGCTTCACCATGGCCATTTTTGTCGGCGGCCTGGCCTTCAGCCAGCCGGAACTGCTGGCCGCAGCCAAGATGGGCATCCTCGGCGCATCGGGCGCTGCCGCCCTGCTGGGGCTGCTCTACGGCTTTGCCATGCGCAAGCGCCTGGGCGCGACCGAGGCGGCCTGAGCCCGGGGCTACTAGGCTGCTTGCGCGGCTCTCTCTGACCCAGGGCATGCCGCGCCGGCACTGGCGCCCCCACCCATCAAAAAAGCCGGAGTGCCTTGCAGCCTCCGGCTTTTTTATGGGAATCCCCGGCACTCACTCGTGGCGCAAGGCCTCGATCGGGTCCAGCTGCGCAGCGCGGCGCGCCGGGAAGTAGCCAAAGACCACGCCAATCGCCGCCGAAAACACAAACGACAGCAGGTTCACCGTGGGGTTGAAGACAAACGGCACCTGCATCAGCTGCGCCAGCGTCACCGAGGCCACGGCCGCAATCGCGATGCCGATCAAGCCCCCCAGCGCCGCCAGCACCACGGCCTCGATCAGGAACTGCAGCAGCACCTCGCGCTCCAGCGCACCAATCGCCAGGCGCAGGCCGATCTCGCGCGTGCGCTCGGTCACGCTGACCAGCATGATGTTCATGATGCCGATACCCCCCACCAACAGACTCACCGCGGCCACCGCGCCCAGCAGGGTGGTCATCACCTTGGTGGTGCCGGCCATGGTGTCGGCCAGTTGCTTGGTGTCCAGCACGTTGAAGTTGTCCTCGTCCATGGGTGCCAGCTTGCGCAGATCGCGCAGCAGGTCGCGCAGGCTGCTCTTGACGCGCTCGGGATCGCTGTCTTCAGCCATGGACACCAGCAAGGTGTTCACCCGGGTGTTGCCCGTGACCCGGCGCTGCAGGGTCTTGAGCGGGATCAGCACCATGTCGTCCTGGTCGTTGCCGAAGGCCCCCTGGCCCTTGGAACCCAGCAGGCCGATGATCTCGCACGAGAAGGCTTTCACCCGCAGGTGCTGGCCCAGGATGTCCGGGCTGTTCTGGAACAGTTCGCGGTGCAGGGTCGAGCCGATGATGCACACGGCCGCACCGGCACGCAGCTCTTCGGGCGTGAACACGCGGCCCTGCTCCAGCTTCCAGTTGCCGGTCTGCAGCCATGCGTTGGTGCTGCCGATCACGCTGGACGACCAGTTGCGGCCGTTCGCCACCAGGGTGGTGCCGGAACGCGCCTCCGGGGCCACGGCGGCAATGCCGCCAATTTGCTGGGCAATCGCATTCGCGTCCGTGTCCTTGAACGCCGGTGCGGCCGTTGTCCCCGGCCCCATGCGCTGCCCTGCCCGGATCTGCAGCAAGTTGGTGCCCAGGCCCTGGATCTGTGTCTGCACGGCCAGGGTGGCGCCGTTGCCCAGGGTGACCATGGTGATCACCGCGCTGACCCCGATCACGATGCCCAGGATGGTCAGAAACGAGCGCAGCAGATTGCGGCGGATGGAGCGCAGCGCCAGCAAGATGGTGTTGCCGAACATCAGCCTTCCCTCCCTTGCGCCAGCCCATCGCCCGCGGACAGCGCCGCGGCACGCAGCATGACCGAGGCGTTGGACACATCCGTGTCCAGCAGCCCGTCCTTGAAGCGCACGATGCGGCGCGCGTACGCGGCCATCTCGGGCTCGTGCGTCACCATCAGCACGGTGATGCCCTGCTCATGGTTGAGCTTCCACAGCAACTCCATGATTTCCTCGCTGCGCTGCGTGTCCAGGTTGCCCGTGGGCTCGTCGGCCAGCAACACCACCGGGTTGCTGACGATGGCGCGCGCAATCGCCACGCGCTGCTGCTGCCCGCCCGACAGTTCGGCCGGCGTGTGGTGCTCCCAGCCGTTCAGTCCCACAGCCTCCAGCGCCCGGCGCGCCGCCTGGTGGCGCTGCGCGGCCGATTCGCCGCGGTACAGCAGGGGCAGTTCCACGTTTTCCTGGGCCGTGGTGCGCGGCAACAGATGGAAGCCCTGGAACACAAAGCCGAAATAGCGCCGACGCAGCCGTGCGCGCTCGTCACGGTCCAGGCCTTCGACGTGCACGCCCTTGAACAGGTATTCGCCCGCCGTCGGCCGGTCCAGGCAGCCCAGGGTGTTCATGGCCGTGGACTTGCCCGACCCGCTGGGGCCCATGATGGCGACGAATTCGCCCTGCGCGATGTCCAGGTCCACGCCCTTGAGCGCCTTGAAGGCCAGGCCGCCTTCGCCATACACCTTGACGATGTTGCGCAACCGGATCAGCGGTGGGCTGGCGCCGCCGTCAGCAGCTTGCGGTGCGGCCTCGCTCATCGCGCGGCCCCGCTGCGCTGGTCGGTGATGACCTGGGCACCTTCGGCCAGCTTCTCGCTGTCCACCTCGGTCATGCGGCCATCGCTGATGCCCGTCTTGACCTGCACGGCCACGGGCTGCTCGCCCTCCAGCACCCAGACGTAGCGGGTCTGGCCCGGCCCCATGGCCTGCGCGCCGCCCGCGCCGCCGCGACTCATGCGAGGACGCTGGGGCATCAGCTGGCCCATGATGCCGCCACTGTTGCCCCCCGAGGCGCCCTGCGGGCGGGGGCTGCGCTCTGCGCCAGAGCCGCCCGATCGCTCGGCGGCGGGCGTCGCGCCCTCCACCGCCGGGGCCTGCATGCCCACCGGTGTGAAGCGCAGCGCCGAGTTGGGCACCAGCAGCACATCGCTGCGCTCGTTGGCGCGGATGGAGGCCGATGCCGTCATGCCGGGGCGCAGCGACAGGTCCTCGTTGCGCACATCCAGGCGCGCCAGGTAGGTCACCACGTTGTCGGTCTTGGTGGAGCCATAGTCCACGCGCGTGACCTTGGCCGGGTAGGTGCGCGAGGGGTGGGCGCTGACTGTGAAGCTGGCGCGCTGGCCGGTCTGCACCTGGCCGATGTCGGCCTCATCGACCGAGACTTCCAGGCGCAGCTTCTTCAGGTCTTCTGCCACGGTGAACAGGGTCACGGCCTGCAGCGAGGCGGCCACGGCGTTACCGGGGTCCACGGAACGGGTCAGGATCACACCGTCGATGGGCGACTTGATCGAGGCCTTGGACAGGTTGGTCTCATCGGTCTGGAGTGCGGCGCGCGCATCGTCGACCGAGGCGCGGGCGGCGGCTTCATCGGCCACCGCACGATCGACCGAGGCACGCCCGGCATCCATTTCCGCAGCGGACGGCACCTTGCCTGCGGACAGGCGGTGGACCTCTTCCTGGCGGGCGAAATTGGAGCGCGCCTCCTTCAGGGTGGCCTGGGCCTGCTGCAGGCGCGCCAGCGCCGAGGCCACGGAGGCCTTGGAGCGGTTGAGCTGGGCATTCAGCTTGTCCGTGTCCAGCACCACCAGCACCTGGCCCTGCTTGACCTCGTCGTTGACGTCCACCAGCACCCGGCGCACCGTGCCGGACAGCTCGGACCCGACGTTCACCGTCCGCGTCGGTTGCAAGGTGCCGTTGGCCGACACCGTGATCGACAGATTGCCGCGCTTGACCGCCTCGGCCACATACACCGGCTTGGCGTTCACCTGTTGCTGGTGCTGCCAGTAGGCATAGGCACCGGCGGCACCCACGATCGCCACCACGCCGATCCAGACCGTGGGGCTTTGCCACCAGCGGCGCGCCAGGCCGTCACCCAGTAATTCCTGGACCTCCTTGGAGTTGCTTGCGGAGTTTTTCTTGTTCATCACTTTGTCCGTTCCATCTCTCACAACGTGGCGGGGGTGCTGCTGCCCACCCGCTGTCCATCCGTGTCCAGAGGCTGCCAGCCACCGCCCAGCGCCTTGTACAGGCGCACATGGTCGGTGCTGATGGCCGCGCGCGTGCTCGCCACGCTGTCTTGCGACGACAGCAGCGTGCGCTGGGTATCCAGCACCGTCTGGAAGTCCACCAGCCCGCTGCTGTAGCGCTGGTTGGCCAGCAGCGAGGCATTGCGGGCCGCCTCCTGCGCCACCAGCAGCTGGACCAGTCGCTCCTTGTCGCCCTGCAGCTGCGCCAGCGCATCCTCGACCTCCTGCAAGGCCGTCAGCACCGTGGAGCGGTAGGCGATGCGTGCCTGCTCCACCGCTGCCTGCTGGGCGCGGATCTGGGCGCGGTTGGCGCCACCATCGAACAGCGGCGCAGACAGGCCGGCCGCGATGCTGGCCGCCACCGAAGCGCCATTGGTCAGGGCCCCCACCGTCAGGGCCCCCAGGCCCAGCGAACCGCTGAGGCGCAAGCTGGGGAAGTTGGCCCGCTCCTGGGCGGAGAGATTGGCCACGGCCGCCACCACCTTGTGCTCCTGCACGCGCACATCGGGGCGCTGGCGCAAGGTATCGGCCGGCAAGGCCATGGCCAGCTGCTCGGGGGCCACGGGCAGGGGCTGGACGGTTTGCAACTGGGTATCCAGGGCCCCGGGCGGCTGCCCGGTCAGGATGGCCAAGGCATGGCGTGACTGGGCCAGGGAACTTTGCAAAGCCGGAATCTGTGCAGCCGTCTGCGCCGTGGACTGCCGGGCCTGCTCGGCCTCCAGCGAAGTCACCAGCCCCGCCTGCAGGCGCCATTCGGTGATCTGCTGGTTTTCGCGCTGGATGGCCAGGTTGTCGCGGGCAATCTGCAGGCGTTCCTGCAGGCTGCGCAGCTCGATGTAGTTCAGCGCCACCTCGGCGGCCAGGGCCACATGGACCCCTTCCAACGAGGCCACGGCGGCCTGCACGTTGGCATCGCCGGCCTGGACGGCGTTGCCCTGGCGGCCCCACCAGTCGGGCTCCCAGCTGGCGTCCACACCCACAGAGTAACGGTTGCTGGCATCGTTGTTGCCCGAGCGGCTGCGGGTGGCCCCCGCGCTGCTGCCCACGCTGGGCAGCAGGCCGGCAACCTGGACATCGCGTTGTGCGCGCGCCTGGCGCAGCACGGCCTGGGCGTTGAGCACGCTCGGGTTGGCGGCCAGGGCCTGTTCGATCAGCGCCGTCATCGGTGCGTCGCCAAAACGCTGCCACCAGCGGCTCAGGTCTGCGGGCGATGCCACAGGGGCGGCCTCCGCGCTGCGCTGCCACTGTGTGGGCACCGGCACGGGCTGACTCTGTCCGGCAAATTGCGAGGTGTGGCTACAGCCGGCCACCAGCAAGGCCGTGGCCAGCGCCAGTGGCGTGGCCCAGGCGCGCGCCGGGTGGCGGTCGGAAATGGAGGGAAGCAGGTTCTGCATAAAAGGGGGAGAAAAACCGCGTGTTCGCTTGTTTCTACCCCGCGATTGTGCAGAGCCTGTGTAGGGCCCGGGCAAAAGCCCTGTGAAGCTTTGGTAAAGCTGCCTGCGGGCCTAGGCCGGCTCCACAATCGCGTCCAGCGGCCAGCGCGGTTTCACATCAAACGCATAGTGCTTGTCGGCCTGCTGCTGGCCGGCCTGCATGCGCATGGCCGCGGCCATGGCAATCATGGCGCCGTTGTCGGTGCACAGGTGCAGCTCCGGATAGTGCACGCGGATCTTGCGCTTGGCGCAGGCTTCGTTCAGTTGCTGGCGCAGCAGCTGGTTGGCGCCCACGCCCCCCGCCACCACCACGCGCTGCATGCCGGTCTGCTTGAGGGCGTTCAGGGTCTTCTTGACCAGCACGTCCACGATCGCGGCCTGGGCACTGGCCGCCAGGTCGGCCTTGCGCGCTTCCAGCTCGTCACCCAGTTTCTTGGCCTGCGTCAGCACTGCGGTCTTCAGGCCCGCAAACGAAAAGTCCAGATCGCCGCTGTGCAGCAAGGGGCGCGGCAGCTTGAAGGCCTCGGGGTCGCCGCTTTCCGCCAGCTTGGACAGGATGGGGCCACCGGGGTACGGCAGGCCCATGACCTTGGCGGACTTGTCGAAGGCTTCGCCAGCGGCATCGTCGATGGTCTCGCCCAGAATCTCGTAGCGGCCGACCCCATCCACGCGCATCAACTGGGTGTGCCCCCCCGAGACCAGCAAGGCGATGAAGGGGAACTCCGGGGGATCGGCGCTCAGGAAGGGCGACAGCAGGTGCCCTTCCAGGTGGTGCACGCCCAGCACGGGCTTGTCCAGGGCAGCCCCCAGCGCGCAGGCCACCCCGGCCCCCACGAGCAGGGCGCCGGCCAGGCCGGGGCCCCGGGTAAAGGCGACCACGTCGATGTCCTGCAGGGTCTGGCCCGCATCGCCCAGCACCTGCTGCGTCAGCGGCAGCACGCGGCGGATGTGGTCGCGGCTGGCCAACTCCGGCACCACCCCGCCATAGGCGCGGTGCATGTCGATTTGGCTGTGCAAGGCGTGGGCCAGCAGCGTCGGCACACTGCCGTCGGCCGGCATGCGCACCAGGGCCACGCCGGTTTCATCGCACGAAGATTCAATACCCAAGATCAGCTGACTCATAGGGCGCAAGTGTAGGTCTGCGCACCACGGCGCAGCGTGGGCCCGGCCAAAAGCCTTGTGCCCCAGGCAAGAAAAAAGCACCCGCAGGTGCTTGGCAGATGGGCGGCTGGCGGTCAGCGGCGGTTGTTGAGGAAGGCACTGCCCAGCTTGAACAGGTCCGAGGCCCCCAGCTTGCCATCGCCGTCCTGGTCCAGCAGGCTGCCCAGCAAGCCACCGCCCAGCCCCCCAGCGCTCTGGGCCTGGGCACGCTCCTGTTCCAGGCTTTGCCCCAGGCTGCCCGCATCCATGTGGCCGGCTTGCACACGCTGGGCCAGGAACGCCATGACGATGGGCGCCAGCATGGACAGCAACTGCCCGGCCGTCTGTCCGCCCAGCCCGGTGGCCTGGCCCAGGCTGTCCTGCGCTTGCTGCTGGCTGCCACCCAAAATGTGGCCCAGGATGGCCGCGCCCTGCCCAGCAGGGCTGGCCGCGCCGCCCGCGCCCCCGAGCACGGTGCCCAGCAGGTCGCCCAGACCGCCCAGCCCCTGGGGCAAGGCCGCAGCGTGGTCACGCTGCAGCGCCCCCATCAGGTCGGCGGCACCCTGGGGCTGTGCGGCATTGCGGCCCAAGGCGCCCAGCAGCAGGGGCAGCGCTGCCCCCACCGCGGTCTGGATTTGCTGGTGGTCTGCGCCCAGTTGCTGCGCCATCTGCTGCATGGGCGCGCCCTGCAGTTGCGCCATCAATTCGGACACCAAAGATTGCTGTGGATGCATCACTCACTCCTGTCGGCGGGCGGCTGGTGCCGCCCCTGGGGCGTCAGTATGCGGCAGCGCGCAGGCACCACCGGCCATGGCGTGCACGATGCGGCAAAGCCTGACAGCACGGCGCCGGGCGACAGCGGGCAATCAGACGCAAACGCCATGCTCATATAAGAAACAGATATAAAAAACCATTCAAAATACGGAGAATACTTTTATAGATACCCCATGAGCATCCAGCAATACCTCAAGGAAATCGGTCGCGGCAAAGACGGCGCACGCCCGCTGTCGCGGCCGCAGGCCGCCGAGCTGATGGGCTGGCTGCTCGACGGCCAGGCCCACCCGTTGCAGGTGGGGGCCTTCTGCCTGGCCATGCGCATCAAGGGGGAAACCGCTGCCGAAATGGCCGGATTCATGGACGCCGTGCACGCCCGCCTGCCGCTGACCGAGGCCCCTGCCAGCCCGGTCGTGGTGCTGCCCAGCTACAACGGCGCGCGCCGCCTGCCCGTGCTGACCCCGCTGCTGGCGCTGCTGCTGGTGCGCGAAGGCCTGCCCGTACTGCTGCACGGCGCCACCACCGAAACCAGCCGCACCACCGCCACGCAGGTGCTCGCGCACCTGGGCCACAGCCCCAAAAGCCGCCTGCACGCGCCAGATCCCGGCGAGCTGCTGCTGATGGACCCACGCCAGCTGCTGCCCGGCCTGGCCGACCTGCTGGATGCGCGTGCCACCATCGGCCTGCGCAACCCCGCCCACAGCCTGGTCAAGCACTTCAACCCGCTGGGGCGCGGTGGTTTCGCCAGCCTGGTCGTGGGCTGCTACACGCACCCGGAATACGCCCTCAGCATGGCCGCAACACATGCCGAAGCCGGGGGCCACGCGCTGCTGCTGCGCGGCATGGAGGGCGAGCCCGTGGCCGACCCACGGCGCCAGCCGGCCATGCGCGCCATCCTGCACGGCCGGACCGTGCAGGAATGGACCGCCGAAAGCGGTACCATCCCCACCCTGCCGGAGTTGCCGCCGCACCTGGACGCCGCCGCCACCGCCGCCTTCACGCGTGAAGTGCTGCAAGGCCAGCGCCCGCTGCCCGACACCCTGGCCACCCAGGTGCAGGCCATCGTGGCGCTGCACCGCCAGTTACAGACCGCCTGCCCCGCCGCCTCACCCGCCCTGCCTGTCACCCC